>SHYW01000004.1 GCA_009692615.1 Deltaproteobacteria bacterium
ACTTGGCCTATATCGAACCAACTCCAACAAGGTGGGGTTCCGCTATGGCCAGGTTTCTAACTTACGACCTCAACCCAACGCACTACCCTGACATAATCGCGTTGCTGTTAACATGACATATTGACGTTGCCACGACATCCTATACCCTACACTGAGTCAATTATTTCCGCGGGTGCCGATGTGGGTTGAATCCACTTTGCCGCTACGGTAAGGGATGGTGATCCATCGAACAAAACTGGAGGCGCGGCCAATGGCGGAAATTATTTTAAAAGACGAACACGACATGTTACGTCCGGGACTCGGACGGCTCAAAGGCAAAGTAGCTATCGTGACCGGCGCCAACAGCGGCATCGGCCGGGCGACTTCACGTTTGTTCGCGCGCGAGGGCGCGAAAGTCGTGTGCTGCGATATTCAGGAAACCATCTCGCCGCGCATCGACCAATTGATCAAGGTAAAAGAAAACGGCGAAGCGATATTCGCCCATTGCGACGTCACCAAGCAGGAAGACTTGGACCGCGCGGTGAAGACCGCCGTCGATAGCTTCGGCAAGGTCGATATTCTTTACAACAACGCCGGCGCCGGCATCCGCAAGAAAATCCATGAACACACCGACGAGGAATGGAACTTCGTGTTGAACACCAACTTGAACGCCATGTATCGCGGCGCCAAGGCGGTGATACCGCAGTTCCTAAAACAAGGCTACGGCAACATGGTCACTACCGCGTCGACCTTCGGCCTGCTCGCTTCGGCGCAGTATCCCGGCTACTGCGCCACCAAAGCGGCGATCGTAAATTTAACCCGCGAGATGGCGATCGATTACGGTCCGCTGGGAATTCGTATCAACTGTGTATGTCCCGGCGCCATCGAGACACCGCGCTTCCGGGGCTTTCCGCCGCAGCCAACGCTCGGCGAGGGCATGACCGACGAGCAAAGAAAAAAAATGGGCGCGAGCAACAAAGCACTGCTAAGAATGGGCCGGCCGGAAGAGATCGCCTATGGTGTGCTCTTCTTAGTTTCCGACGAAGCAACCTTTGTCACCGGCCATGCACTGGTGGTCGACGGCGGACAAACCATCGCGGTGTGAAGAAGATTGGGGTGATGGAGTATTGGAGTGATGGAGTGTTACAAGAATCCGAACCCAATACTCCACTACTCCATCACTCCATTCCCCACTACTCCATCACTCCGTTTTCTTCTTGATGCACTCGCAGCCCAGTAAGGAACAACTTTCGCGATACTGCTGAAACGCCAGATAGGCATCCATCACGCCTTCGCTATGAATCACTTTCTCGGCCTCGACATCGTAGATCAAATCCGTCGCCGCGATCCGGCCCCACCAAGGGCGCATGAATAGCAGCTTCTCGTTGATCCATTTCACCTCGGCCAAGCCAAACAACTCGGAAAATTCGATGCGCATCAGATGATCCTTCTCGGCAAAGATCGTCACCGCGCCCTTGGGCCGGCCATCCTCGGCGACGAAGTAGTAGGCTTTATTGCTGGAATAGACGCCGAGCTTGAGTTTTTCGCCCGGCAATTTCTTGAACGTGGTGTTGGCCTGCCACAATTCGTTGAAATCGGCGCTGTGGACGATGCGTTCTTCCTGCCAGCAGTCGGGCTGTGCACCGGGCCAATCGCGCTGCGCCGCCATGGCCGGCATCGAAGTTGATGAGATCAACAAGCAGAAGAGCAACACTTGTCCGACCATGTTTCCTCCTGTGTCGACACAATCACTTTAAGGCGTGGTGTTTACGCTTGGCTTTGGGTTGGGCAGATACTCTTTGGCAAACACGACAATCGAATCGGCCAAATCCCGCGCCGTCCGTTCGAGATTGGCGCGCGACCGTAACGTGCTGCCGAATTCCAATTGCATCGCATCGATACCCGCCGCTTGATGGCTGCCGTAACGTTGCACGATGTAACCGCCGGTATAGCGTGTCTCTTTGGCGCGCTCGTCAGTGGACGGCAATACTTTATAGCCTTTGCTGGCCATTTGCCCGAGTAAACTATTCTTGCCGCTGAGCACCGGCGCGCCGAACTGCTCGATCAACGCTTTTACGGTCTTGCCGTTTTGCGTGCCGCGATAAATCGCCGTCGCGTCGCTTCCTTCGCCGTGGATATCCAACAGCAATCCGCCGCCCCATTGGCTCTTTACCAGGCCGGAGAATTGCCGCAGCGCGCCGTGATACGCATCGTAGTGTTCCTTCACAGTGCCATTTTCGAAAGCCGCATCGCTCGCGCGGTTAACGTCCAAGTATTTTCGTTCGAAACGGGCGATCACACTGAAAGGCTTTGCGCTCAACCGCCGCTCTAATTCCACGGCGACCAGCTGCGCCAATAGGTCAGTGCGGGTATCGCTGCCGGTTACGAATCCGGCCACGCCCGATCCCTGCCGTTGGCTGACGCCGGGAATCGCTTGCTGGCCGCCATGGGGCGCGGAGAGAATGATCGGCAACTGTCCGCTGGTGATCACGACGAAGTTGGAATTTTCCGCAGACGCCGCCGTGTTAGCGCTAAAAAACATGGCAAGCACCACCAGAGAGATAATCGTCAAACCCATGCTTCGATGCCTCACCTAAAATCATCGAGCTATTTGGGCTCGGCCATCTTGGCGGAAAGTTTTTTCAAGAACTCCGGCGGCAACGGTTCGCCGCGCAATTCCCGCGCGCGCTTGACTCGAATCCACGCTTCCGAATAGCGCTCCTGTTCATAGAGCGACATCGCCCATTCACGCCAGCCATTGGCGAAGTTGGGGTCGTTCTCCAACGCTTCGGTGAAACGGTTGTTGGCGCTGACAAAGCGTTGGGCCCGTTCCAGCTGGCGCTCGGCCGGCAACTTCGCGGCGTACTCTGAATGCAAGGTCGCCAAATCGGTGAGCAATGCCGGACGCTGAGCCGGTTCGTCGATCAGCTCCCGGGCGGTTTCGAGCTGTTCGATCGCTTCGAGCAAATTGCCGCGCGCGCTCAGCGCCGCGCCAAAACCCCAAAAGGCAGAATAATTCTTGGTGTTGAGCAGCCAAGCTTGGTTGAAACGCTGCATCGCCGCGTCCAATTGCTGCGCCTTTAACGCGCTCCATCCTTGGGCGGAAAATACCGCGCTGGCGGCTTGGCGCGTCTTGTAGCGCAGCGTGCTGTCGCGGATGAACGTTTCATCGGCGCTTTTCAAGTGATCCGGACGGACGATCTTCGGTTGGCCGAACATGGGCAGCGTGTCGGGATTGGTCGAAGACGCCGCGAAGCTCAATGACGGACTTAGCAAGCCGGCGACGGCGGCGAGCAACAAGAATATTCCCATCGATAAACGAGTAAATATCATATTTTAAAAATCACCTTGGGCCGCGTCATAATCGGTGTTTTTTTTATTAGACGCAAATGGTCTCCTTGACAGTCAAAAACTTATAAGGCTAATTTGGCGCAAATCCAAATCACGGGGGCACTACATGATCCAAGGACTCAAAGATAAAGTCGTCATCGTTACCGGCGGCGGCCATGGCATCGGCCGCGCCTACTGCCACGGTTTCGCCGAAGCGGGCGCTAAAGTTATCGTCGCCGACATCGACGCGCCGGCGGCGGAGAAAGTCGCCGGTGAAGTGGTCAAACAGTTCGACGGTAAAGCGTTGGCGGCCAAAGTCGATGTCGCCAACGAACAGTCGACCAAGGACATGGCCAAACTAACGTTGGATAAGTTCAGCCGCATCGACGTGCTGGTCAACAACGCGGCGATCTTCTCGACCGTCCCGATGAACCGCGGCGGTATCGACACCATCGATCCGGCGGAATGGGACCGCATGATGACGGTCAATCTCAAAGGTTTGTTCTTTTGCACCCGCGCCGTGCTGCCGACCATGCGCCAGCAAAAAGCCGGCAAGATCATCAATATCTCATCGGGCACGGCCCTCAACGGCAGCGCCGGCCGGATTCATTACGTCACGTCGAAAGCCGGCGTCATCGGCTTCACCCGCACTCTGGCGCGAGAGGTCGGTGCGGACAATATCAATGTCAACGCCATCGCTCCAGGCTCAACGCTCTCTGAAGAAAACCCGACTGAAGAAGTGCTTAAAATGCGCGGCGCGCGTTTGTCCGACCGTGCCTTAAAGCGCGTGCAGTTGCCGAAAGATTTGGTCGGCATCATGCTGTTTCTCGCCTCACCGCTGAGCGACTTCATGACCGGGCAGACCGTCGCCGTCGACGGCGGCGTCTGTTTCTTATAGAGACCGCCGATGGCTGGTTACCACCATCGCACGATTGTCGTCGGCGACATCAAGACGCACTTTCTCGAAGCCGGCAACGGACCCGATCTTGTGTTGCTGCACGGCGGTGAATTTGGCGCCTCGGCGGAAATCACCTGGCGCTACAACATCGAAGCGTTGTCAAAGTCGTTTCACGTAGTCGCTCCCGACAGCCTGGGCTGGGGACAGACCGACAAGCTCTACAGCTTCACCGATCCGGCCGGCCTGCGCATCAAACATCTGCAGCGCTTCCTCGAAGCCTTGGGCATCGGCGAAGCCTTCTTCGTCGGTAACTCCGCTGGCGGCGGCTTGGTCTTGCGCGCCTCGGTACGCCGGCCGGCGCCGCTGCAGATTCGCAAGATAGTGACGATTTGCGGCAACGCCAGCGTGTTCAAGACCAACTCGCAAGCCGACTTGGAAAACTACACGCCGTCACTGGAGAACATGCGCAAGATCGTCGCCCTGCTCTATCATGACCGGAAATGGCAGAGCGAAGATAATATTCGCGAGCGCTTTGAGAGTTCGATCATTCCCGGCGCATGGGAAACGCTGTCCGCCGCTCGGTTGAGAAGTCCCATGCATCAAGTGCGCTCGACCGCGGAAGAGTTCGTCAAGCAACTCGCGCAGCTAAAGATTCCCCTGATGTTGATGTCCTGCGCCCATGACCCGCTTAACCAGAGCGACTGGGATGTCAACTTTCAGAAGATCGTGCCCGGTTCCAAGACTTATCGTTTCAAAAACTCCTCCCACGAACCGCAGATCGAAGAGACTGAAGAGTTTAACCGAGTGCTGACTGAGTTTTTGCAGGGTGAGGGGGGAGCGTCATGAAAATCGGACGGATCCGTCGGATTGGACCGATCGGTCTGATCTTTACAGTGAGCATGCTGGTGACAATCAGCGCTCACGCGCAACTCACGCGCCTGCGGACTTCCTACAGCGCGTTGACCGCGAACATGGGCGCTTATTGGTTGGCCAAAGACACCAAGCTATTTGAGAAACATGGCCTGGAGGTCGATGTCGTGCTGATCGAAAATGGCACGATTACGATTCAGGCGCTGATCGCCGGCGAAACCGACCTCGCCATGGGCGGCGGCACCGTGGCGGTGAGCAGCGCGCTCAGCGGCAGCGATCTAGTTTCGATCTCGAGCATGGAAAGCCGCTTGCCCTACGGCCTGCTCGCCCAGAGAGAAATAAAATCGATAGACCAACTCAAAGGCAAGAAACATGCGATCTCACGATTCGGCAGCGTCGCCGATTTGGGTTCCCGGCTGATCCTGCAAAAGTTCGGCTTGGTGCCCGACAAAGATGTCACGTTGCTACAGATCGGCGGCACCAGCACGCGCTTGGCGGCCTTGAGCAAACGCACCGTCGACTCGACGATTCTCACGCCCGAGTTTTTTCTAGTGGCGAAGAAAGCCGGCTTCACGATTCTCGTCGATCCGACCCAATACAAGATCGATTTTCCCCAGCTCGAAGTGATCACCACGCGAACGTTTCTCAAAACCCGACCCGATGTCGCCACGCGCTACATGCGCGCCATCGTCGAAGGCATTCACAATTATAAAAACGACCGCGAAGGCAGCATCCGGGCCTTGAGCAAATATTTGCGCATCAACGACCGCGAAGCCTTGGAAGAAGTCTATCGCATCTATTTCGAAATCTATCAGCCCATCCCCCACCCTTCGCCGGCGGCGATCCAAACCCAACTCACATGGATGGCCGAAAAAGATCCCCGCGCTAAAGCCGCCAAGGCGGAACAGTTCATCGACGGCACGATCTTACGGGAAATCGAGAAGAGCGGCTTCGCCGCAAAACTTTACCAGCAGAAATAGCGCGCTTAAGCGATCGCCGGTCGGCGCAGACCAAAGTGCGTCACTACTTCAAAGGCGTGAGCGAGTTGCAGCACACCGAGATCGTCGCGATAGCGACCGACGATTTGAATGCCAACCGGTAACCCGTCTTCGGTAAATCCAGCCGGCACGGAAATCGCCGGACAAAAAATCGAAGTGATCAGGTAAGCGGACTTCATCCAGTCAAGATAATTTTCCATCTTCACGCCTTCAATTTCGCGGGGCCAATCGATGGCCGCATCGAAGGGCGGTACTTGATTGACCGCGCAAATCACAAATTCATATTTTTCTTGAAAGCGTCGCATGCGCTGCATCAACTCGCCGTGCAACTGCATCGCGCGGGCAATGTCGGCGCCGCTAAGATCGCGCCCCTGTTCTATCTGCCATACCGCTTCGGGTTTCATCGCGCGGCGATGTTCTTTCAACAACGGCCCCAGCGTGTGCCAATAATTCCAGGCCCGCAGCGTTAGAAAAACTTCTTCCGCGCCGCTGAGATCGGGAACGGCATCTTCAACGATGCAACCGAGATCAGCGAAGCTTTTACGTTGTCTATCCAAAACTGCGCGAACCCGGCGGTCGAGCGGCAAACCACCCAAGTCGGGACACCACGCGACTCGTGCATTTTTGAAATTGCGATCCAAAGGCCGTGCGAACAGCGAAGGATCGGAAGGATAAACCGCGGGATCGCGCGCATCGGCGCCAGCCATGGCGCTCAGCAGAAACGCCGCGTCGCCAACTGAACGAGCCATCGGCCCTTTGACGGTGAAGCCAAGAAACGGCAGGGCCACGGGAGCCGACGGTACAAGCCCAACGGATGGACGCAAAGCAACGACGTTGTTGAAGTTAGCCGGATTGCGCAGCGAGCCGCCGAGATCGCTGCCGCTCGCCAGCGGCAATAAACCGGCGGCAAGCGCAGCGCCGGCGCCACCGCTCGAACCGCCGGTACTTTTTTTCAGATCGTAGGGATTGAGCGTCGTGCCGTAGACTTCGTTGTAGGTGTGCGAGCCCATGCCGAACTCGGAGACATTAGTCTTCCCGATCGGGATCACTCCCGCGCGGCGCAAGCGTTCCACCAGCACGGAATCTTCGCTCGGCATGAAATCTTTGAAGATCGCCGAACCGCGAGTCATCGGAAAACCGACAGCCGGGTCGATATCTTTGAAAGCGAACGGCAGACCGTGCAGCGGGCCGACATCGTCGCCGCGCGACAAACGCCGGTCAGCTTCATCCGCGAGCGCAAGACACTTCTCATCGTCGAGCTTGGCGACGATGGCGTTAATCTTCGGATTGACCCGCGCAATCTGATCGAGAAACGCGGCCATGACTTCGCGCGCTGAAACCGCGCGAGCGCGGATTGAAGCCGCTAGCTCGCGAGCGCTAGTGAAGCAGAGGCCGATGCCAACCAAGTTGAACACCTCCGGTTGTTAATCGAAAGAACCCCAGCCGGTTAACTTGAATGTTTTTTCTGGCAACATGATCATTCGGTATTATCATCACCCCGGTGAAGACCGGGGTCCATCCCCGCCCCACACCCTGGATACCGTTTTCCAACGGTATGACGGATCGTAGGCTCAACGAGTTGCTCAACCAATCTAACTTTGAGCCTAATGGGTCATCTGACACCTAAATTCCTGGCTCTTTCGGCGGTAACGGCGGCGCGACGATATGCTTGGCGATCTGCTCGGTATCCCAAAGCTTGGAGAACTTCAGCGCGCGCGGGCAATGGCTGTAGGATTCATCGACGTCGATGAGCAAACCTTGCAAAACCTCGGCACGTTCATCGGCATTGAAGACTTCGAGCTGCACGTCCTTCAATTCGGCGCGGTCGACGACTTTCACCCGGCCGTTGATACGCACCGTGTTGTCATGGCCGGGAAGCAGAAATATCAAGCCGACCTTCGGATTGGCTTTCAGATTGCCGTAACCATGGAAGAGTTTGTTACCCGCAACATCGGGGAGAAATAGTTGGCGGTCGTTCAACACTTTGACAAAGCCCGGCCGGCCGCCCTTCGGCGAGGCATCGCAATCTCCCGCACTACTGCTCGTGGCCATGACACAAAACGGCGAATGGCGAATGAAGTCCTGAATCCACGGCATCATCGCCGGCCGCACTTTGCCCTTGGTGCGCTCCGCCGGAAAGCCGAACTTTTCTTGATATGTATTATCCATGTCGCGCTCCTCGATTTCGAATTGGCTACTTCTTCGGGTCAAGAAACGTCAGCCGCTCCGCCATCGGAGTTTCGGGAAAAACATAGCCGCAAGATTTACAGGTGCGAAGTTTCACATCGCCATTGAACTCGTTGTAGACCGCCGAGACCTGCGACGGAATATCGCCCTGGTTCACTAATCGCGAAAGCACCAAGTCGTCGCACTGCTCACAGAACCAGGCGAACTCTTCTTTTTCTTCCTGGCGGCGCTTGCGCTCGATCACCAAGCCCCAAGTGTTTTCAAAGCGCCGCGGCGAATGCGGCGTGCCGCCGGGCAAAACGAAGATCTCGCCTTCCTGGATGCGAAAGGATTGCCGCCGCTCGCCTTCCGGCTTGACCACCAACTCCATCTCGCCTTCGACCTGATAAAAAAACTCGTCACCCGGCTGAATATGAAAATCGAGCCGAGTATTCGGCCCGCGCAGTATCATCACGAGAAAGTCTTTGTAATGCACCAGCAGGTGATTGGTTCGGATCGGTGGATTGAACAACTGCGCGTTGTCTTTAACCCACTTCTTTAAATGGTATGTCGAAAGTAATTCCATAAGCTAGCTCGTTGGAGTATTGGAGTACTGGAGTGATGGGTATCGGATGGCGCCACGACTACGTGTCAGTCTTCATTAACTTCCCGTAGTTTTCATTGCTTTCCTTTACGATAAGTGTGTCAACCCAATCTCCATTAAGTTTTTTCCTCTCGAGTGTTTCAACAAGCTTCAGTAACCCGTTCTCGATCTTGAAGGCGAGTTTATTCAAAGTAACGAACTCCTCCTCGGTAATCTGTTCGGCCTCTCGATACGCGTGAAATCCAGATACGTTCTCTCCAAGAGAGGCCAAAGCAATGGTTAGAAAGTTGAGGTATTCCCGAATCGACTTTCGACAATACCCCTCTGCAATGTTGCGATGGACGGAATCGCTCGCCGCTATCGATTGTGAGCCGACTCGTTTCAATTCGTAAGGCAATTTACGAAACACTTGGCTAGTGAGCCGATACAATTCGATTGAGTCTTGCCACACTCGCAGCTGTTGATAGCCGCGGTTTTTGTTCTTAAACACCCATCACTCCAGTATTCCAGAACTCCATCACTCCATTTTTTTCAGCTTCTCGCACTCGCGGGCGACGCCGTCGGTGAGCGCCCACCAGATCGCCAGCCCTTTGCGCAGCGCTTTTATCACTCGCACTTGCAGCTCGTTGGTGGTGGCGAACTGTTCGATTAATTCATAGCCGATATTGCTGTGTTCGGTGTCGGCCTCGCCGTGCTCGGCGAAGAATTCAATATCATTCGGTTTCAAACCGTAATGATCTCGAAAGCTTTTAAAAAAGCGCCCGCCGGTCAATTGGTTCGAATATTCGTTGCAGCAATTGGTCGAGGCCACCTGTTCGAGAATGTGATTACTGCGCAGCGCGATATCCAACCAACCGACCCGCGCCAGCACCGTGGTCGGGAGAAAGTCCTCTTCTATCTCGCAGCGTTCCAATTCCTTGGCCGGTATGCCGATCGCCTCGCCGTAGCGCAAGAACAAGGCGCGATGGCCGAGCACCGCGCGCGGCGAACCTTCGAAATAACTGTAGCCCACCTCGGAATGAATAACATCGACAAATTTTTTGTGAATCTCGGGATCGTGAATACCCGACAGTTGGCAACGCACGAGCTTGGCCGTGTTAATGGCGACGTTGTAAGCGAAAATACCCCAGGCCTCTTTGGCCCACACCCGCACCGCTTCGATGGCCAGCTTGCCTTCATAGAGGTCGAGATAAAACGGATGATAGAGCCGCGCGTGGCGCTGCTTGACCTCGTTCATGAGGGCCTGACAAAACTCTTTCGTGGGCAGCGTCTTTCCACTTAGGACTGCTTCAACTGACATGTTTCACCTCTACATGAATCTTGGAAGGGCGGGTTTTAAACCCGCCCCTACGAATCTCATTTCTTTTTTGCGTACTTTGCGTTCTTTGCGGTTAATTGTCCGAATTCCGCTTACGCCATCCGCTGCTTTCGATTGTCGAATTTAAATTTGTTGGCGTTGCAAGCGACCTCGACGCGGTTGCCGTCGGGATCGAGAAAACTCACCGAACGATTGCCCGCCACCACCAAAGTTTCCGGCCCGCTGACGACGGGAACCTTGCGCCGCTTTAGAAGCGGACACAGCTCATCGATAATTTCGTTGCGGTCGACGTAGATGCAGAAGTGATGCAGCTTCGCCATCCCCTTGCCGCCGACGTGCTTGGCGCCTTTGGGTAATGCTTGCAGCGCGATATCGTGATGCTCACGGCCGTAACTCAAAAACGTCATCTTGGTTTGCAAGTTGCGCGCCGAGACTTTCAAGCCGAGCACCGCGGTATAAAATCGCACCGACTTCTTGAGATCCGCGACATTGAGCACGATATGACCGAGGGCGCCATTTTTCACCAACATGCTAGCAGCATTAATGACCGGAGGCAGAACTGTCAAGCGCCGCTCGGCGACGACAACAACGATTTTCCATGTTACAACATCAGCAGTAATCACCAAGGAATGATTAAATGATCAAGACTCTGTTGTATCTTCTCGCCAGCGGCAAGTTGGGGACAGTGCTGCTCACGGGCGGTACAATGCTGTTGTCGGTGTTCGTCTACGCATGGATATTCGGCCTGCCCTACGCCGTCGGCTTTGTCCTGTTGATCTTCCTCCACGAGATGGGTCATTACGCCGCCGCTCGCCAGTGCGGCCTCAAGGTCGGCGCGCCGACGTTCATCCCATTCGTCGGCGCCTGGATCGCGCTCAAAGACTTGCCACACAATGCCGAAACCGAAGCCTACATCGGCATCGCCGGTCCCGTGGCCGGCAGCGTCGCCGCTGTCGCTTGTTATTTTCTCGCCTTGAGCTACGACAGCCGCTTGCTGCTGGCATTGTCCTACTCCGGTTTTTTTATCAATCTGTTTAACCTGATTCCGCTGTCACCCTTCGACGGCGGCCGCATCACCGCGATCATCAGCCCGCGCCTCTGGCTCCTCGGCGTGCCGATATTGATGGCGGTATTTTTCTACACGCCCAGCCCGCTGCTAATCTACATGGCGTTACTCGCCTGGCCGCAGATCAAGCGCGCCTGGCACTACGACCCGGCGGCGCCGGAGAACGCCTTCTACTATTCGGTCAGCCCAAGAAAACGAATTCAGTACTCCGTCTGTTACCTTGGCTTGGCGGCATTTCTCGCCGTCATGAGTCACGACGTTCACGAGATGTTGGAATTGTCCCGCAGCGCTCGATGAAAATGTCGCATCGAACTGTGTCCTGTACGGGCGGGGCGCGACCCGCCCTTCCCATCCACCCCTGGATACCGGCCTACGCCGGTATGACGGATATAAAAAGTGCGTAAACCTGTCGAACCGAAACCAAGATCGCCATTGACAGCAGTTTAATCCATGGGCCATATATCGATTGCCATTCTTGTAACGAGGTAGAAGATGAAAATCATGGTCGTCATGGGCGAGTATCCGTCCGAGGAAACCGAGCGGCGCCGCCAAGCGGTGCTGAAGTGCGCCACGCCGGGCACCGAGATCGGCTTCGGCGTCATCGGCGCGACCTTCTTTCGCCATTCCAATTCACAGGTCAATTCGCTTTCCGCCGGACCGCTGGTCGCCCAAGTAGCAATCAAAGCCGAAGCGGATGGCTATGACGCCGTCGTCCCCTTCGGCACGCTCGACGCCGGTGTCGAGCTGGCGCGCAATCTAGTGAAAATCCCCGTCGTCGGCGCCGGCCAATCCGTGCTTCACCTCGGCGCGCAACTGAGTAATCGTTTGGGCGTGATCGCCTACGAAGACAAAAGCATTCCGTTCATGCGCAAACAGATGCACGCCTGGCGCGTCGCCGATTCGGTGGTCGGCATCCGCGGCATCGGCATTCCGCTGCCGGAGAGCACCAAGAATCGCGAAGCGATGCGTGGAAAGTTCCTCGAAGTCGCCCGCAGTCTGATCGCCGACTGCGACGCCGAAGTTATCGTGCCCATGGGCGTCACCATGGTGCCGGTGCAATACTCGCCCGAGGAAATGGCCAAAGAGCTCGGCGTGCCGGTCATGGACGCCCTCAAGACCAGCATCCAAACCGCCGAGATGATGGTACGCATGGGGCTGACGCATAGCGTTAGAACTTATCCGCGGCCGCTGGAGAAATAGCGTTGAGCCTCGAGGTTTGAGGGCCGAGCAGCTGGGAATCGTAATGAGAAACTTTGAATTAGTCGAACCGCGATCGCTAAACGAAGCCTGCGCGCTCCTCGCCAACGAGAGCGATGCCAAAGCAGTCGCCGGCGGCACGGCGCTCTTGACGATCATCAAGCAAGGCCTGCTTCTGCCGAAGTCATTGGTCAACTTGAAGAAGATCGGCGATGGATCGGCGATCGCGTTCGATCCAATCCACGGCATGCGCATCGGCGCTTTGGCGACGATCAACGAGATCGAAACCTGCGAAATTGTAAAGCAGCACTATCCTATTCTCGCCCAAGCCTGTCACGTCGTCGCCAACATTCGCATTCGTAACATGGCGACCATCGGCGGCAACCTCGCCCATGGCGATTATCAATCCGATCCGCCGACCGTGCTCGCTGCTTTGAATGCGCGCGTTGAAATCATGAGCGCGACAGGGATTCGTGAATTACCGCTCGGCGAATTCCAACGCGGCAGCTACGAAACGGCCCTCGAAGCCGGCGAGTTGATCTCCGCGGTGATCATGCCACCGCTGCCAAGCGGAATGCTGGGCCACTATGTAAAATTCACGACCGGCTCTTCGGAAGAGCGCCCCTGCGCCGGTGTCGCGGCGTTGGCGCGGTTTGAAAACGGGTTGTGCAAGGAACTGCGCCTCGCTGTCGGTGCCGTGTCGGCGAAGCCGTCGCGCATTGGCGCGGAAGCCCTCGCCAACGGCAAAGCGCTGACACCTGATTTGATCGCCACCATCGCCGCCGAGGCGGCGCGCGCCGTCGACCCGATCGACGATGTGCGCGGACCGGCCGATTACAAGCGCCATCTGGTCGGCGTGTTAACCCGCCGCGCGATTCAAGCGCTCGCCAATGGCAAGACGGAGGCGACAACATGACCCTAGTCGGGACCAATGTCGAAATGGTCGGCGGCCGCGCCAAGGTTAGCGGCGCGGTGAGCTATGTCGCCGATATGGAATTCCCAGGCCAGCTTTACGCCAAGGCGCTGCGCAGCCCCTATCCGCACGCGAAATTGCTGCGCGTCACCGCCAGTAAAGCGGCGGCGCTGCCAGGAGTCCGCGCAGTGGTGACACGCGACGATTTAGCGGGGCTTAATCCTTACTTCGGCACCGGCGTCGAAGATCAGCCGGTGGTCGTCATCGACAAAGTTCGCTGCGTCGGCGACATCGTCGCCGCGGTGGCCGCGGACTCAAAAGAAATCGCCGAAGAAGCGATCACGCTGATCGAAGCCGACTATGAAGAGCTGCCCGCCGCCACCGACATTCTCGCAGCCGCCAAGCCGGGCGCGCCGCTGGTGCAGGAGCAGCATGTCGACAAAAACGCCGGCGGCAACATTCACGGCGTCTATCGCGCCGCCAGCGGTGACATCGAGCAGGGTTTCAAAGAATCCGATGAGATCATCGAAAACATTTATCACATTCCGCCCGTGCAGCATGGCCATATCGAACCTCACGTCGTGACGGCGCTGTGGGAGCCCAGCGGCAAGCTGATCGTGCATACGCCGAGCCAGACGCCGTCGCCGCTGCAAGAGCAGATCGCCAAGGTTTTTAAAATGCCCTTGAACCGCGTGCGCGTCATCGTGCCCTTCATCGGCGGTGGCTACGGCGGCAAGAACCACGCGCGCATCGAGCCGGTGGTGGCGTTGCTGGCGCGCAAAGCGCGCCGCCCGGTGCAGTGGATTCTCAGTCGCGAGGAAGTTTTTCTCACCGGCCGGCGCTTCGGCGCGGTGGTGAAAATAAAAACCGGCTTCAAGCGCGACGGCCGGCTATGGGCGCGCAAGGTCGAAGCCTGGTACGACATGGGCGCCTACGCGCTGTCGGGTCCGGCGAACACGAAGAACGCGGCCATCATCGCGGGCGGCCCCTACAACATTCCCCATCGCGACTACACCACTTACGCGGTTTACACCAACCTGCCGCCCGCCGGTCCCTACCGCGGCGTCGGCGCGTCCCATGTTTGCTGGGCCTATGAATCGGACCTCGACGACATCGCCCGGCGCTGCAACCTCGATCCGTTGGCAGTACGGCTGAAAAATCTAATTCAAGAGAACGACCGCTTCATCACCGGTGAAGCGATGATTTCCGTCGGGGTTTCGCAATGCGTCAAGCAGGTCGCGGAATCCATCGGCTGGCAAACGGGAGCGGAGCAGTCCTCGCGAAGCGATACGATTGTCCGAGGCAAAGGCCTCGCCGTCGCGATCAAGAGCACTTCGACACCGAGCACCTCTGCCGCCAGCGTGCGGCTTAACGCCGACGGCTCGGCGGTCTTGCTCACCAGCACCTCCGACATGGGCCAGGGCGCGCAGACCGCGTTGGCACAGATCGTCGCCGATGAATTGGCGCTACCCTTCGAGCGCGTCACCGTGACTTTCCCCGATAGCGATATTACGCCCTACGACAAATCCACCAGCTCCAGCCGAGCGACCTTTCACATGGGCAAAGCGGCGCAGCTCGCCGTCGGCCAGATTCGCGATCAATTGTTTCAAGCGGGAGCCAAAGCCCTCGAAGCCCGGGTCGAAGACTTGGAGTTGCGCGATAGCCGATTGCAAGTAAAAGGCGTACCGGAAAGAAGTCTCACCTACCCGCAGCTCTTCAAAGCGATCTACGGAGAGGCCAGCGGCAGCCTATTTGGCAGCCATACATTGCGCACCGAAGGCGGCATCGATGCCCAGGGGCATGGCAAAGGTTCGTCGTTTTGGTTTTACTCCGCCGCCAGCGCCGAAGTCGAAGTAGACACCGAGACCGGCAAAGTCCGCGTCCTCCAAGTCGCCAGCGCCGTCGATGTCGGCAAAGCGGTGCATCCGATTCAATGCGGCCTGCAAAACGAAGGCTCGGCGCTGGCCGGATTGGGCTCGGCGTTATTTGAAGAGATGCGCTACGACAACGGCCAGCCGATCAACAGCAGTTTTCTCGATTATCTCTTGCCGTCGATGCTCGATCATCCCGGTGAATTTAACTCGCTGCTCGTGGAAACGCCCCATCCCGACGGTCCCTACGGCGCCAAGGGCATGGGCGAAGCGGCGCTACCACCGATGGCGCCGGCAATCGGTAACGCCATCGCGAACGCATTGAACGGCGTACGCGTGCGCGATCTGCCGGTGAAGCCAGACAAGATCGTCGCCGCTTTGAGCGCGAGTAAAAAGAGAAGCTGAAATGAAACTCTCTATCGCCACGACTATCAATGGCCACAGCCAAGAGTTTCAGGTCAACGCAAACCAAACGCTCTTGGAGCTGCTGCGCGACAAACTGAAACTCAAAGGCGCCGTCGAAGGTTGCAGCGTCGGCGTCTGCGGTTCATGCACGGTGTTGATCGACGGCAAACCGGTCAGCTCGTGTCTTACCCTGGCGAGCAATATCGAAGACAAACAGGTCATTACTATCGAAGGCCTGTCGCAAAACGGTGAACTCGATCCCGTGCAGCAAGCGTTCCTGAAACACCAAGCCTTTCAATGCGGCTTCTGCACCACCGGCATGATCATGGCGGTGAAAGGTTTACTGAACTCCAATGCCCATCCGAATGAAGAACAAGCGCGAGATTATCTGTCGGGCAACCTTTGCCGCTGCGGCACTTACAAAGAAGTGTTGGCGGCGGTCAAAGAGTTGGCAAATAGTTGATAGAAACGGTCACTGGCAGGTTTGCATCTCGCTTGCCAACTTAACTCACCGAGTTTAAACTGCCAAAAGTTCGAGGAAGCTATTATGAAAGCGCGCATCATTCAAATCGGCAAAGCAAAAGGCGTTCGACTTCCAAATAAATTGGTCAAAGTGGCCCATCTCAGGGAAGAGGTCGAACTCGCAGCGGCACCTGGGCATATCACTATTCACAGCGCCGCTCGGCCGCGCGCCGGATGGTCGGCCTCAGCCAAGCGCATGCGCGAGCGCGGCGAGGATCGGCTAGTCGCGCCGGTACCAGCGACAAAATTCGACGAGGAAGAATGGCGGTGGCGCTAGCTCAAACACCCGCACGCGGCGAAGTCTATTTAGTTCAGCTCGATCCAACGCGTGGAGTAGAGATCCGGAAAACCAGACCCTGCATCGTCATCTCACCCAATGAACTAAATCAACACCTGCGCACAGTAATTGTCGCGCCTTTGACCACGCAGAGTCACGCCTATCCGTGGCGCCCACGCTGCCGATTTCAGGGCAAAGCCGGTTATGTTGTCATCGATCAGCTTCGTACCGTCGACGTCCAACGCTTGACCAAACGACTGGGACAAATTCCGCAAAACACGCTTACTACGATACTGAACGTACTCCACGAGATGTTTGCATTTTAAGTCAGGCCCAAACCTGTCGTAACTTGGCCGTCGCAAAATTTTCTACAATTCAGTGAATCGCGAATAACTCCATGCCCACCGACACCTGCTACTGGAAACACGAAATCCCCGCCGACCAAGCTTTTCCCTGCTACGACGGCAAAAGCACAGTCTGTAGCCATTGCTGCGTCGAGCAGTGTCCCAAGGAAACGCCGCAATGGTTCGCCGCCTGCGCCCGCGCCGGCCATCCGACCTGGCCTAGCGTCGATCAAGGCCAGCGCGTGTCGCGCAAACTGGTCGTGCTCGAATCTTACTGGGACAACCGTCTGTTTCAGACCATGTCGGTCAAAGGCTTCTTCGAATCCATGGGGCCGTTGCACGATCCGCCGTTGCAACTAGCGCACCGCTTCGTCGAATCCCAACGCGGCCTAGCACACTACACGCGATCGCCCGAAGGCCTTCTCTGGCGCGATCCCGCCGCCGCCGATGCGCCGATTTTCTACTTGGCATTTCACGGCGCGCCGAGCGAAGTCAAATCGGTCCTCGAATCCATCGGCGCCCAAGAGCTGTGCGATGCCTTCCAAAACTTCGGCGTCAAACCCAACCTGGTTTACTTCGCCGCGTGCAGCGTGCTCAAAGGCCGCGCCGGCCGACAGTTCGCCAAGAAATTTCTCGAAGCCTCCCGCTGCCGCGCGCTGCTCGGCTACACCACCAACGTCAACTGGATGCTCAGCCTGCTGACCGATATGCTTTTCCTACACCGCTTCTATCGCGACGACGATCCATGGAAAAACTTGCGCAAGATTTACCGCTCGGTGCTGAACGACTTCAAACCCGCCGAAGAAATTGGTTGGACATTAATCGAGAATCCGCGCAGCTTTAAGAAGCGCCGATAACTTGCTAAAACTGACGACAGCTAGAAGCACACGAGGTCACGATATAATTTTCTGTAGGGGCAGACCTGCGTGTCTGCCCTTCTCCATTCGAAGGACTGAATCATCATGCTGAGAGCTGGAATCGTCGGTCTGCCCAACGTCGGCAAGTCGACACTGTTTAACGCCATCACGCGCACGCGCAAAGCCGAGGCGGCCAATTATCCCTTTTGCACCATCGATCCCAACGTCGGCATGGTCACCGTGCCGGACGCGCGGCTCTATGTCTTGCAGCAGATGGTCAAAACCAACGTGGTCATCCCGGCGGTGATCGAGTTCGTTGACATCGCTGGCCTGGTCAAAGGCGCCAGCCAAGGCGAAGGGCTCGGCAATAAATTTCTCACCCATATCCGCGAAGTCGACGCCATCGTCCAAGTTGTGCGCTGCTTCGAAGACGCCGACGTGCACCATGTCTCCGGCAACATCGATCCGGTGCGCGACATCGAAGTCATCAACACCGAACTCATGCTCGCCGATCTCGAAACCGTGAAGAAGCGGCGCGAGCGCATCGCCAAGGAGATCAAGCGCGGCGACAAAGCCGCCGCCGCCGAGGACGCCCTGCTGGTGAAAATCGAAACCGCCCTCGACGCTGGCAAGCCAGCTCTCACTGTCGAACTGACGCCGGAAGAACACGCCATGTCCGCGCAGTTTTTCCTGCTCTCCGACAAGCGCACGATCTTCGCCTGCAACGTCAAAGAGTCCGACTTGGCCACCGCCGATCAGAACAGCTACGTGCAAAAAGTGCGCGACTACGTGAAAACCCATCTCGCTTGCGAAGCGGTGGTGATCAGCGCGCAGATCGAGAGCGACCTCGTCGATCTCGAACCCGCCGACGCTGAAGCCTTTCTCAAAGAACTCGGCGTACAAGAAAGCGGCATCGGCGCGCTCATCCGCGCAACTTATCATCTGCTCGGGTTGCGGACTTATCTCACCGCCGGCGAAAAAGAAGTGCGTGCCTGGACCATTCACGCCGGCGACACCGCCCCCAAAGCCGCCGGCGTCATCCACTCCGACTTCGAACGCGGCTTCATCAAAGCCGAAACCGTTTCTTACGAGGACTTAGTTCAATGCGGCTCCGTCGCCGCGGCCCGTACGAAGGGCTTATATCGCATGGAAGGGAAAGAATACGTCGTGCAGGATGGGGATGTGATGTTGTTTAAGTTCAATGTTTAGTGAACAAGCTGAAAATGCGCAGCCGAAAGTAAATCCTGTTACGTTAACCAGGGAGACCCATTAAGAATAGTCGCGTAAAGAAAGCAACAGAGCCAAATTCAATCCATGAAGATTGCGCCTCAGAGTTTCTATGCAGCTATCGCTGCTGGCTGCGCCACGGTTTTGCCCTTGGTCGGGGTGCAATTAGTCGTTGATTATTTCGATTCACCCGCTAAAGGTCCGGATCGGGCAACAATGGCAGTGATCTTCCTAACGCCCATTATCATCTTGGGATTTGCAGCCTACTTTGTTGGAGTCAGGATATTACTTTCATTGCTTCGGCTCGATTCGCTTCGTACGGCATTGATCGTAAGCGCGCTCACTGTCGGCGTTCTAATAAGCTGGATGATTTTCAACGACCCGTCATCAAGCCCGAATACGTTCTGGGGATTTGTCGGACCTTCTTGCATAGTTCTTACATCCCTCGTCGCGGGAACTTTTGTGTACGAGTGGGCGCGTCAACGTATTCATCCGAACTGGTGAAATAGACCACAATACACATGACCGCTCACGTAGCGATGAATGCGACTCCGTCACCGCCGCGCGCACCAAGGGCTTGTGCCGCATGGAAGGGAAAGAATATGTCGTGCAGGATGGGGATGTGATGTTGTTTAAGTTCAATGGGTAGTGCGCGCCTCGGTCGCGAACGGAAACGAAGATGAAACAACGAAAACTCAAACTATTGGAAACCATCGCACTGCTTCAAGACATACCATCCCGCAAGCTGAAACGCGGCGAAGTTGGCACGGTAGAAGAAATCCTTGCGCCCAATTTTTACGAAGTTGAATTCTGTGATGACGAAGGGCAAACCTACGCCGAACTGGCGTTACGCGGCATACAGATCATCCCGTTACATAACCAGAGCCCATTAAGAATTGTCGCGTGAGCAAAGAGGCCCACGACAGCTCCAATCTATAGAATTGGTATTATGCCCCCGGACCTTTGTCTCTTTCATTTTCCAAAACTGTGGCTACAATAGGTCCGTGGCTCGAGCACTCTCCCCGGATGATGTTCTCTTTGAAGTTTTGAGTCCGCTTGGATTTCGTGTACGCGTCACACGCGGCTACTGGGAAGTCATCGTTTCGATCAAGCATCCGGTCATGGCGGGACATGAACAGGATGTCAAAGAAACGCTTGAAACTCCCAGCGAGATTCGATTGAGCAAGAACGATTCGACAGTTCACCTGTTTTACCGGCAGAAAGAGATCGGACGATGGGTATGTGCTGTGGCCAAGCGTCTCGATGGTGAAGGCTTTCTGATTACAGCTTACCCAACCGACGCGATCAAAGAAGGAGAACAGATATGGCCCAAGTGAAAGTTTTTTACGATGAAACCGGCAATACGCTCACCGTCTGGTTTGGCGATCCTGAGAGCGAGTACATCAGCGAGGAAACCGGTGAGGAAGTCATCCTCATGAAGGACAAGGCTGGTCATGTCATCGGTTTTGAAAAGCTCAATTTCACGGTCGCCAAACCCAAGCATCTACAAGTGGCGTTCGAAACGGTAGGCGGCTAACGGAATTTTCACCCCGATGTGGTTCGCTACTGTCTCGTCTGTCAAGCCTGACACGGAATCAGTGGATGGCCGTATATCACTGCATGATCTTGCTTTAAGAATCACTAGAAACTTGTAGGTGCAAAAAATATAGACACGTCCGAACAGATACTCCGACAACTTCGTTGGATCAAGTGGTTAAACGCATTCATCGCGATCAGTTTCGCAGTAACTGCCGGCTCGTTTGTGTGGGTAAGCCTTGAGATGCCTCGCACCACATCCAACGCTGCTTATTCTGCCTCCTTTACGAACCAGGGCACAAACCTCTTAAACAAAGGCAAGGCAAAAGAAGTCATCCTGTTGGCAGAAGAACGCGAAAAGAAGTCTCCTATGGATCCGTACGTGTATTGGTTTCGGGGCAAAGCCTACTACCAATTAGGAGAGTATGATGCTGCGTTAAAAGATATACTTGTTGCGGACGAGATCTGCCCAGTGTGGCACGAAGAATATACCGGGCCTTTCATCAAGAGAATCAAAGAAAAACTTACTGAGAAGGGCTAGGAACGACGTCGTTGCACGTAACATTTGCGTGGGGCGGATGCCACGCAAACTCGGGCTGTTTTTCGATACATCTGTAACGACTCCGCTCACGCTAACGTTAGTTTTGCTAACCTTTCAATTCAAACTTCCCATCCTTATCCTGACCGATTTTCTCTTCTTCATACAACCGCGCCAGCGCACTCGCGACGGTCTTGTAATCCGCCTTGGGAAACTTATCCAAGAGATCGGCGAAGAAACAGTGCGACTTGCCGAGAGCCGCGACGATCTTCTCAACCAGTAATTCCACTGTTTCTGCTGACGTTGCATTGGCTTTTGCCTTTACCGTGACATCGGAAACGCCGACGTAATCGCTCAACTTAACCTTGCCCTGATTGAAATAAATGATCCGCTGGTACCGCTCGGCCGGAATATTTTCCGGGATCGTCGCGTCGATGCCCATCTTCGCTGTCGTCGGAACTTTGCCGTACAATGGCAGCGGCAAAGATGGATCGAGCGGCTTAGAGCGCGCGTTGGAGACGATGACGACATCGCGGTCGGCTTGCACGCGGGTCGCGACGGCCCACTCCACGTCGATGGGATCAAACACGTCGATATCGTCGTCGACGATGGTCACGTGTTTGATATCGGCGATGGACAAGAGCGCCATGATCGCGTTCTTGCCGTCGCCGGGAACTTTTTTGATCGACGCAATGATATGCCAGTGGCAACAGCCGCCGGGCGTGACGTTGATCCCAACCGTCTGCACGCCCGCTTCAGCCAATACGCGGCGCGCCGCGGCTTCGTAGATCGGCGCCGACATCCAGATATTTTCCCAAGGCATCTGCAGCGCGTAGTACATAGCGTCCTTGCGGTGCATGATCGACTTGATGCGCACTCTTGGATTCATGTGCATGCCGCCCATCAGGCGATTGAATTCGCTGAACGGCCCTTCGCTGTGCACCCAGCCTTCGGGGAGAATTTCTCCCTCTAAAACAATTTCGGCGTCGGCGATGCACGGCACCGGCACGGTTTCGCCGTCGGCGAGACGCAGCGGTTCGTTACGCAAGCCACCGGCGAAGGTCAGTTCGTTGACGCCGAGGTTGGCTTTGAATGTCGACGCGACCAATTCATACGGATGAGTGCCGATGGAGATGGAGATCGGCAGCGGTTTCTTTTTTGCCAAGGCGCGTTCGGCGAACTTGCGCATGTTGTTGGGCGTGACGATGTCGATGCCGGTGATGTTGCGCTCCTTGAGCATCAAGCGGTAGATGCCGGCGTTGATGCCGAAATCCGGGTCCTCGGCGATCACCACGCCGGCGGTGATCATCGGCCCGCCATCCATGATCGAAAACACCGGCACCGGCAGGTCGTAGAGATTTACTTTCTTGCCGGTATGAATGACTTCCTTCACCGGCGCGTTGGCGACGCGCTTCGGTTGGATCGGTTTGTCCATCGCTTTGCCGAGCTTGGCGCCGATGTTTTCATAGTCGACGCCCATGCCGAGCGCGATGCGCTTGCGCGATTGCAGCAGACCGGAAACCACCGGCATCGAATAGCCGGGCAAATTCCTAAACAGCAGCGCCTTCTCCGACTGCGCCACCAATGCCGCCACGTCGCGCAGATCAACAGGTTTGGAAATCTCCAACAGCTCGTCGTTTTTTCTTAGCGTGTCGATGTAATCGCGAAAGCTCGCTTTCATTATTTTTCTCCAGCGATAATTTCGACGAAACTTAACATGGCGACTAGGCTAATGCCATCGGTGACAGTGGGTCGGCAGGGGCGAAAACTCTTTCGCCCCTGCCCATGAATATGCGCCGAGATGTTTCGCCGTAATTCCCCTTATGTTATAATCGCTACGATCTGGTCATTGTGAAAGGCTTTATCCATGGCTTCATTCGGCCTCACACTAGCGAATCGCGGCGTCATCATCGGCGCCGTGACGATTCAGCAATTATTCGATATGGCCAAGCGTGGCGAAGACTCGGGCGCGTTCAACGCGGTTTGGGTCGGCGACAGTTTGCTGGCGAAACCGCGCTTGGAATCCATCGCGCTCTTGTCCGCATTGGCGGTGGTCACTAAGAAAGTAAAACTCGCCGTCGGCTGCATGGCGACCTTTCCCCATCGCCATCCGGCGCTGCTCGCGCAGCAATGGGCGAGCTTGGATGTGATCTCCGGCGGCCGCTCGTGGTTGGCGGTCTGTCTCGGCGGACCCAACGAACAAAGCCCGGCGCAAGCGTTGGAACATAAAGTCATGGGCATCAAGGACACCGAACGGGTCGGCCGGCTTGAAGAGGGCATCACCATCCTGCGCAAATTTTTCCACGAGGAAAAGGCGTCATTCAAAGGACGCTTCTACGAATTCGAAGGCGTGACCATCCAACCTCGCCCGATACAAAATCCCCTGCCAATTTGGATCGCCAGCAATCCCACCGGCCTCACTTGGAAAGACGGCGCCAGCGCGCCTTCGCCCGCAGTCGAAAAAGGCTTACGCCGTGTCGCTAAATACGCCGACGGCTGGATGACCAACAAAGTCACGCCGGAGGAATTCAAATCCCAATGGAAGCACATCCTCGAGATGGCCAAGGAAGAAGGCCGCGATCCAACGAAGATCGGCAGCTCGCTTTACCACAACATCAACATCAACGAGAACCGCCAAGCGGCGTTGGACGAGAGCAAAGCGTTTCTCGACAAGTATTACACGTCCAACTTCAGCATGAAGTTCGTCGAAGGCTTCACCACCGCGGGCAGTCCGGCGCAGTGCATCGAAGAACTGAAAGCCTACTTCGCCGCCGGTATCGAACATATCACGCTGCGCATGACTTCCTGGGATCAAACCGGCCAGCTCAAACGATTTCTCGATGAAGTTGCGCCGGCGTTTAATTAAAATTGATGAACACGTGTAGGGGCGACCGGCGGTCGCCCTTGCCCTTACCCTCACCCCTGCCCTCTCCCATCGGAATGGGCGAGGGTGAAGAAAAGAAGAACAGGCCGAGTAACTCCGTTGAGACCAACAAGAAGCGAAATTTATTTTTCTACCTTGTCGCCGCCACTTCGTTACTTTTCGGCACCGCGTCGCCGCAAGCGCAAACCGAGCGCGTCACGCTCGGTTACCCGGCGACCGCGATGAGCCACTTTCCCGCTTTCGTCGGCCGCGAGTTTGGGCAATTCAAAGATGAAGGACTCGACGTCCAGCTCGTGCGGGTGTCGGGCAACGTCGTCGTCGCGGCGCTGCTCTCTGGCGAGCTCGGTTACACCACCTCCGGCGACGGCACCATTCGCTCGGCGGTCTTGGGATTGCCGATCAAAATGCTCGCCGCCATCGGCGTCAAACCGTCCTTGTCATTGATCGTGCGACCGGAAATCAAAACCGTCGCCGACTTGAAAGGCAAAGCCATCGCGATTTCCACGCCGGGAACGACGACGGACTTCACCGCCCGCGAGATCGTCAAACATTACGGCTTGAATCCCGATCGCGACATCACGACCATTGGCATGGGCGATCAACCCCAACGCATGGCCGCCATGCAGAGCTGCACCGCCGCCGGCGCCATCGTCACGCCGCCCAACGATCTCAAGGCCGAAGCTCAAGGATTTCGATTATTAGTATTTTCCGGCGATATCATGGAGGACAGCATTCTCGGCGTGCTCGGCACCAGCGAGCGGCGCATCAAAGAACGGCCCGACCAAGTCAAAAAAATGGTCCGCGCCATCGTCAGATCGCTGATCTTCATCCGCCAACAGCCCGAGAAGGTGATCAACTTCGCCCAACGCTTTTGGAAACTCGACCGCAAGCAGGCGGAAAAAAGCTACGAGCTGATCGTCAAAACCATGAGCCGCGACGGCAGCGCCACCGACGCGGCGATGCAGGCGGCGATCTATCAAGCCAAGGTAACGAGCAAGATTCAGAAAGATATTTCGCCGGCCCAAGCGGTCGATTTCAGCTTCCTTCAGCAAGTTCAACAAGAACTCAAGCTTCGCTAATCAGAAATTTACTTAACTACTATAAAGTCAGAAAGTTATTCCAAATGATTCAAGGTATCGATCACCTGGTCATCGTGGTCAAAGATCTCGACCAAGCTGCGAGGGACTACCAGCAACTCGGCTTCACCGTGGTGCCCGGCGGGCAGCACCCGGTGGGCAGCCATAACGTCTTGATCTCCTTCGCCGATGGTTCCTATCTGGAAATCATCGCCTTCTATCGCGAGGCGATCGATCATCGTTGGTGGGATCCGCTGGCGAAGGGCGAACGGCTGGTCGACTTTTGTTTTCAAACCGACGACCTCGGCGGCGACACCAAGAAACTCCAAGACGCCGGCGCAGCGATCAACAACCCCGTGCCCTGGTCGCGCAAGCGGCCGGATGGTTTTGAATTGAAATGGCTCTTGTCGCTGGCCACTGGCAGCCATCGCGGTGTCGCGCCATTTTTGATCGAAGATGTCACCGCGCGCAGCGAACGGGTGCCCCAAGAGTTCCAACATCAAAATGGCATCACCGGCATCGAAAAACTGATCGTCTCGGTGGGCGAACTCGGCCCGATCGAAAAGTGGTACGGCGCGCTGCTCGGCGCCAAGGGCCAAGCCGTGCGCAACGATGAGCTAAAAGCCGATGGCCTCGGCTTTCAAACCGGCGCGCAACGCATCGACTTTCTAACCCCAAATGACGTCTCCAGCCCGCTGGTAAATTGGCTGCGCGAGTTCGGTCCCTCGCCCTACGCTGCGCAATTGAAAACCAGCAACCCATCGGAGCAATCCTTCGACCTAGGTTTGACCCACGGCGCCAACTTGGTGGTTACCTAAAGCCAGCCGATCGATTACAATCGTAGTTAAGATTCTTTACCGAACGGCGTCTAACTGGCAAGGAGGCAGGCAAATGGCTAACAGAAATTACCGACAGTTCACCGGCAGTGCGCTGCTGATCGTTTCGCTCATGGTCGCGCTCGTCGGTTCCGTCGGTCCGGCATGGAGCAGTCACGAGCATATCCGCAATGAAATAAATCTATTTCACGACTTCTTGCTCAACCACCCAAAGGTTTCGGCCGAATTGCGCCACAACCCCAATCTCGCCAATAACAAGAAATATTTGGCCAAGCACGAAGATTTGGCGAAGTTCTTGAAACGTCACCCCGATGTCAAACGTGAGTTAATCAATCATCCGAGCCGGGTCTTCAGCCGCCATCATAACGAAGAGTACGCCCGTTTGCGCCACCGTTAGAAAGCGACAAGCTTAACTCGACTGCACGAATCGTCGCGGCGTTTTTTCTCGTTCATCTCGCCGCGATTTGACAGCCTGTCAGCCTACCGTTACTGTGCCCCAATGCTTCGCCTCGTTGCGGACTGAGACAATCACTGGAGGACACCTATGACGCTACCGGAAAAACTCGCGCTCGCCTGCCGCATACTCGCCATGCAGGGGCACAACGATATGATCTACGGCCACGTCTCAGCACTCACCGACAAGCCCAACGAATATTGGATCAAGGGCTCGGGCATCGGCTTGGAAGAAGCCGTCGGCGACGACATGGTGCTGATCGATTTCGACGGCAACACGCTGGCCGGCAAGCGCAAACGCCACAATGAGTTTCCCATCCACAGCGAAGTCTATCGGACCAACCCGGCGATCAAATGCGTCATCCACACCCATCCGACCTATTCGACGATCATCGCGTCGTCGGAACATCGGCTGTTGCCGATCACCAATTTGAGCTGCGCCTTTTATCCGCCGGCGATCAATAAATTCGAAGAGTCTTCCGACTTGATTGTCACCGCCGAGCAAGGCGCTTCGGTGGCGAAACTCTTGGGCGAACATAAAATTGTTCTCCTACGTAACCACGGCATCGTCGTCGCCGGCACATCCATCGAAGAAGCCTGCATCCGCGGCGTCCTGCTCGAATACAGCGCCAAAACCCAAGTCACCGCCGCCTCCATGGGCGCCTTCTCCTGGGCCACCGACACCGACGCATTATTGAAGAGAAAAAGAATCTATCGGCCCGATGCGATGTTGAATCTGTGGGATTATTACGTGCGCATGCTCGAGAAACATGAAAGCAAGTAAGCCTTCAACGGTGAATCGCCAAGAACGCAAAAACCTTGGCCGCGTCGAGCACGCTATTCAGCGGAACCAGATCATGATCGGTGTGCTGAAACTTAATATGCCGTGAGCCGTAGTTGATCGCCTGAATGCCGCGGTGATTGAACAAACCGGTGTCGTTGGCGGCGGTGGAATATGAAAACTTCGGCTCATGGTTGAGCATCGTGCGAATCCCCTGCTCCAAGACCTGCACCACTTCGGCATCGCGCTTCACTTCACTGGGATACATAAAATCGCGCGGCGACACTTCGATCTCGTAGGGTTCGATGGTGCCGATGGCGTCGCGCATCTGCTGCACCGCTTTGGCCGGATCGTCGCCGGGCAGTAAGCGGCGGTCGAACATGATGCGGCATTCGCTCTGAATCGTGTGCGTCGCCTTGGGAAAACTCTCGATCGCATTGGTGGTCAAACTGACGTCGCCGAGATCGGCGTGGGATCGTTCTTCGGGAAACGGCATCAAGGGTTTCAACCGCTCCAACACAAGCATGGCGCCCTCGATGGCGTTGACGCCCTCCCACGGCCGGCTGCTGTGCGCCTGCTTGCCTTTGACGGTCACCAGCACGTCGACTCTACCTTTGTTGCCCAGTTGAATTTCCGGCGGCCCGTCGATGATGCACCAGTCGGCCTCGACGCTGCCATGATCGAGCACGTAAGCGAGAGAATCATGCTTGCCGGTCTCGCCCGCGGTGCTGACGACGAAATAAAGATCGCTCGGCAGCTCGACTTTGTTGACGCCGAGAAAACGCACCGCCGCCATCATCGCCGCCAAACTACCCTTCTGCTCGCAGGCGCCGCGGCCCCAGACGCATTGGCCGGAAAGTTTGTAGGGCGTGCCGTCGATGACTTCACCCGAATAGGGATTCTCCATCGTACTCGGCGCCGCGCACATGGCATAGCCCACCAGCATCAAGCGGTCCTGGGAAGAGCGGCCGCGCAGCCGTAGTATCAGATTGCCCATCTTGTCGATGGCGGGATGAAGACCGGCCTGCTCAAGCTCCGGTTTGACCACATCGGTGATCAGCGCCAACACCTGCGGCTCGGCTTCGAGCAGCCGGGTCTGCGGACTGGCATGCTGGACGAGTTTAACCGTGAGCCGTTTGACCTCATCGTAACTCAGATGCTTTTCGATTAATTTTTTCGCCGTGCCGTCATCCATCCTACTCGTGCCTCACGCCTCAAGCCTAATTTTAATGCCCCTCGAAGGTGCCGGCGGCCTTGCCAACTTTTCGCGCGATCACCACCAGCACGATGCACACTACACTGACAATCAGCGCCAAGGAACACATGGGGCCGAGATTGCCATCGACGTAGAAATGGTAGAGCAGCGGTCCCAACGGTTCGGCGCCCGGCGAATAGAGAAAGACCGAGGTGCTGAACTCGCGCAAAAAAATCGTCGCCAGGATAATCCATCCGGCGATGAACCCCGGCCGTAGCAGCGGCAAGAGAATACGCCGAAAGGTCGTCAAAAAGCTCGCGCCGCAAGCCATCGACGCCTGCTGCAAGTCGTCGTGCAATTGCACGATCGTACTGGTCATGGTGCGCAAACCGTAGGGCAAGAACCGGGTAATGTAACCGATCAGCAAGATCCACAAAGTGCCGTAAATCGGTAGCGGTATGTAAACGTAAGTCCAAAGCAGACCGATGCCCAATGCCGTGCCGGGAAACGCCCATGGAATAAACGTCATCGCTTCGATCAAACCGCGGCCTCTAGCTTTGCTCTTAGTCGTGACCCACGCCGTCAGAGCGGCGAGCAGCATGCACAAGGTCGCGCCACCGACCGAAAGCATCAAGCTATTTTGCAAGGCCCGATAGGTGCGCGAGTCGGTGAAGTTGGCGCGATAGTTGTCGAGCGTCAAAAGCTCCCAGGTCTTGGCGCTCGGCACGTGGATGTAAGAGATAAACGAAACATAGATCATCACCATGAACGGCAGCGCGACGATCAGCAGCAGGATCAAGCTCGCCACCAGCGATGCCGCCCAGCGCCACTTACCCAGATCGATGATCATCGGCCGATAGCCGCGGCCGGTCACCGTGACGTAGCGCTCAGAGCGCGCGGTCAAGCGGCGATAGAAATACACGAACAGCATGGTGATGAACAGCAGCGACACGCCATAAGCGGCGGCGAGATTTTGATTGGGCGGAAAGGCGCCCACCGCTTCGCGATAAATTTTTGTCGTAAACACTTCGATCCGCGCCGGTAACGCAATAATCGCCGGCGTGTCGAAGCTTTCGATAGCGCGGACGAAGTTGAGCATCGCCGAAGCCAACAACGCCGGCCGGACGATGGGAATCGTAATGCGCCAAGCGATCTGCAAATTGCTCGATCCAGCCACCCGCGCGGACTCTTCTAGCGAAGGGTCCATGGAGTATAGCGCCGCCGAAATCATCAAAAACGCCAGCGGCACGGTGATCAAAGCTTCGACATACATCATGCCCCAAAGGGAATAGAGATTGAGCGGCGCTTGCGCGAGATCGAAGAGCTGCATTAGCAAACGGTTGATCAAGCCGGTGCGCGGGCTCAGCAACACGGTCCAGGAGACGGCCAACATCACCGGTGGAAAAATATTCGGTACGATGGCGGTCAACTCGAACAGTTTGCGAAACGGCGCATTGGTGCGGATCGAGATCCACGCCAGGATCGCCGCCAACGCTGTCGCCAATAGCGCCGAGCCGCCGGCGAAGATGAAGGAATTGAACAGCAACTGATAGGTTAACGGATCGGAATAAGCGCTAACGTAATGGGCCAGGGTAAAGCCGCCGGGCACACCCAACGGTTTATCGCGGAAGCTGCCATAGAATAGCATCAAGGTTGGCGACAGACTTAGATAAGCGATCACCAGACCGATGCCCCAAACCACGCCGAGCTGGGGATCGCGGCGAAACGCGCCAAGGAACCGGGAAATCATCGCCTGCCCTCGAGTTGCGCATGAATGTAGAGTTGCATAACCAAAACTAAGAAGGGCCAGCGCTATGGCCGGCCCTTCTTTATTCACTAATCAATGGCGCTTTTCAACGATTACTTTGCTGCGGCGAAGATGTCGCGAAAGGTGCCGCTCATGAGCTTCTTGAACTCGTCCTCTGAGGGATTGTCCATGAACACCATGCGCGGCGCGACCTTTTCGGCGTCTTTAATCGGCGGATAAACGCCCGGCGCCAAGACAAATTCGCCATCCTCGGCGATTTCCTTTTGCCCTTCGACGGAGCAGGCAAAATCGATGTAGAGCTTAGCGGCATTAGCTCGTGTCGACTTGGCGCTAAGACTCAAGTAATTGGGATCGGTCAGATACCTATCCATCGGGATGAAGTCCACCGGCCCTTTGTATTGCTTGATGTACTTGATGTAAGTGATGCCCAACGCGGCTTCGCCTTTGATCACGGTGGTGGTCACTGGAGCCAGAGATTCGACTAGGATGGGATTCTGCTTGGCCAGCGCTTTCACATAATCCAACCACTTGTCGCCCTTGAATTCTTTGCGCCGCAGGTTCCAGAGAAATTGCGCCGTGGTGGTGTGGCGCGTCGGATCGGGAATGGAAATTTTGCCGCTCCATTTAGGATTTAACAAATCGTCGAACGTCTTGGGCAAGTCCGCCGCTTTAACCAACTCGGTGTTGAAGAGAATGCTGATCGGCAGCACCCGCCAGGGCGTGATCAAACCGTCTTTCTCTTTGTACTGAGCGGGAAATTTCTCCGACGACGGCGGCACGAACTTCTGAAAGAGACCCTCGCCTTTCATGATCAACTGCACGCCGCGGTTGCCCTCGGCGATATCGAAACCGGGCCGGCCGGCGCGCCACTCGGTCAGCGCGCGCTCGGACACTTGAGTCGATGAACCGCGCCAGTATTCAACGTCGATGCCGTATTTCTTTTTGAACGCTTGATGCAGCCCCTCCATCGCTTGTGGCACGACGGAGCCATAGACCACCACCTTGCCTTCCTTCTTGGCGGCGTCGAGGTTGGCGGGCTGCGCCGAAGCAGTTGCGATGCGCAACAGCAGGAAAACCGAAAGTAATAATAGTTTAGTAAATTTCATCGCATCCTCCGACTCAATCAACTCGGCATTTCGCGATCGGGGTATGAACCCCGCTCGCGACCAAAGGGGATGCTCGCCCCCTTTGGAAACCCCATTTAGTTGTGCCCGCCGCAAGCAGCGGGCAATATTAGATTTAAACAAAAAACTACCGACGCGCTCTGGCTAAGTCAAGCCGTCGGCTGAAAAGCTACTTGGCGATGAACAACTGGCGAAACTCGGCCTGGAGCTTTTGCAATTGTTCGGCGCTCGGATCTTCTAACAGTTGCAGATTAGCCATGATCCGCTCGGCGCCTTTGATCGCCGGAAAGACTCCCGGCGCTAAAACGAATTCGTAGGTCTCGGAAACTTTTTTCTGCCCCTCGGGCGAGCAGAGATAATCGATCAAGAAGCGCGCGGCATTAGGATTGACCGCCTTCGCGCTAATCGCCGCATCGCTCGGATCGGCGAACACTTGCTCGATGGGCGCGAAACCGATGGGCCCTTTGGTCTGCGGCACATATTGAATGTAAGAAATGCCGAGAGCGGCTTCGCCGCGGACGATGGCGTTGGGCACGGACGAATAGGACTCAACCAGCAACGGCTTTTGTTTGGCGAGTGCGCGCACGAAGTCGAGCCACTTGTCGCCTTTGATTTTCTGCAGGTTCCATAAGAATGTCGCCGTGCTGGCGTGGCGCGAAGGATCGGGCAGAGAAATTTTTCCCAGCCACTTGGGATCTAGCAGGTCGTCCAAACTTTTCGGCACGTCGTTACCTTTCACTAAATCGGTGTTGGTAAGAATGCCCACGGGTGTAACCCGCCAAGCGGTCAACTGACCGTCTTTATCCTTGAACTTGGCGGGAAAATTTGCCGCGCTCGCCGGCGTGAACTTCGCGTAAACGCCATCGGCCTTACCCAACGCCAACGGACCGCGGGCACCGATCACCATGTCGAAACCAGGTTTACCGGCGCGCCATTCGGTCAGCACGCGGTCGATGAGTTTGGTCGCGTCGCCGCGCCAGTACTCGATATTGACGCCGTACTTGGCTTCAAAGCCCTTCTCGATGAGCGACATCACCTGGGGAATGATGGTGCCGTAAACGTTGACCTTGCCTTCCTTCTTAGCCGCTTCATGGCTCACACCCTGAGCTGAAACCTGTGCCGTCGGACCAAGAAGAATGCAAAGCAAAAATAAAAATGCATAACGCCCAACTGGTTGTCGGAGCCAAGTTACCTTCCCCCTTTGAAAAAGGGGGATTGAGGAGAATTTTCCTTGCACGATAACGAAATTTTTCATAAACACCTCTTGGACTATCCAGTTAAAATTGACAATCTAATTCTCAGCCGACAATCTCACGCACCATGCGAACAACTTTCTTGCGCGCCTCTTGCGTCCCCGTCGGCAACACGATCGGCAGGTCGAGCCCGCCCTTGGTGAACGCTTCGAGCTGTTTGGCGCATTCATTCGGCGTCCCAGCCACCGAGTGGGCGAAGACCACTTCATCGCTGATAAATTTCTTCGCCGTGTCCCAATCGCGCTTGCCCACCGCGGCGGCCAAACCTTCTTGATCGACCTTGCCGCCGCCCAAGCGGATATTCTCGGCGTGGTGCACGTTGCGAAAAATATATGCAAGAAAATGTTTATTCGCTTCGATGGCTTCCTTGGCGCTGTCCGAAACTGCAGCAGTGACGAAGCCGGCGACATCGACATTAGTCGCCGCCTTACCGCCCTTGCCTGCGCCAACAGCGATATCATCGGCGCATTTACGAATATAGCCCGGCGCGCAGCCCGCCGACAACAACACGCCGTCGCCGATCTCGCCGCCCAGTCGCAACATCAGCGAACGCACTGCGGTGATATACATCTTGATCGGCGCCGAGGGCACGAAGCCCATCTTTGCGCCGTTGACCTGAAACATCTTGCCTTGAAAATTCACCGTCTCGCCTTTGAGATAGCGGCGCAGGATGTCGACATACTCGCGCATGGTCTGCAACGGATGGGGCGACTCCATGCCGGCTTCTTTCAAAGCTGCGGCGTTGCCAGTACCCGGACTCGCGATCACCCGGCCGGGAGCAAACTCGTCCATGGTGGCGATCGACATGGCGGTGATGATCGGATTGCGCGAATACGGACTCATCGGCGCCGCCGCGACTTTGATTTTACTGGTTCGCGCCAACAGCGCCATCGAAGTGGTGAAGGAATCGCGAAAACAGAGATGATCCGACATCCAGATCGAGTCCATGCCGATTTCATCCGCCAGCTGAGCGAGTTCGATCATCTCTTGAATCGAATAAAAACCATCAAAGCACAGACCCACGCGCATAATCTTGCTCCTAAAATCCTTCCGCTAAAATCTTACCGAGATTTTCCGGTGCAACGTTGGCCAAGCCCATCTTTCCCAACGTCAAACCTTCCGTGCGAAAATCGATGCCCAGCGCCGTCGACGCCAGCGTGATCAGCGCATCCATCACCGGAGTCGCAACGCCGAGCAGTGTGCCGATCGCCGCCATCGGCACCAGACCATAACCTACATCCTCACGAATGTAGCGGTGATCGAGTGCCGGCGGTGACTTGATCGTGAAATTCGCTTCGCTGTTGTGAATCGCCTCATAAGCCGATCCCGAATCCCGCGCCGCGCTCGTGGTCAAGCCAGCCTGATGAAAAATATCGACGAAGCGTAACGGCGGAAGGCCGAGCAACTTGGCAATCGTCAAACGCTCCCGGTCCACAGCGTCGATCCACGCACCGATCGCCGGCGTGAGACCTTCGCGGTAATAGAGAAAATCTCCGCCAGTCTTTTCGATCCAGCCAGCGTTACCGAGAGTCCCCGCCGGATGCATGAGCGCATTGATATTCGACAACCCGGTTTCCAGCACGTTGGCGGCGGCAACGACATTAGGAAACACTTGCTGGATCTCGCTGACAAGCTCAGCCGAATGCTTCCCAGGAAACGCCGCGCAGCGCAAATTCGTCGTGCGCCGATAAACTTCCACGCGGCCGAATTGCGGCATGCGGCAGATATAAGTGAGCGTCACGGTCTCGCACAGCCGCACCGACGCTTTGCAGCCAAGCATACGCAAGAGATTGGCAAAATGCAGCGCGCCGCCGGTGTGGCCGGGGTTGAGCAGAATCCGCTGGCCGTCGGTGAGGTAATTGGCCAGGCCTTTCGCCAAATACTCATGCCCCACTGCCGGCGTCGCGATGACGATCAGATCGACACCCTGCACCACCGGCGGCAAATGCGGACTCATGAAAAACGGCGCGGCCTTTTTGCTGACGCCGTTTTCAATCAGCTCGATTTCGCCAAGCTTGGCGAGTTTCGCGATCGTACTTTCCGAGCGCGCGAACAGCCGCACTTCGAAACCACGCAGCGTCAGGTCGGCAGCCGCGGCACAACCGCCGTTGCCTGCGCCCAGAATCGCGATTTTCTTGATGGTCATGGCGATGTCTAAACCGGCGACAACTTGGAATTGTCCGCTGCGCTGGTTTTTCTTCGCGTCATAGCGGCGCAGGTCGGTATCCATCTTCCTTCGTTGCCAACGCACCACCACCCCTGGATGCCGGCCTGCGCCGGCATGACCAATACGCGGATAACCACGCGACGTGTGCAATCCTTCATAATTTGAGACCGCGACAAGAACTACGAAATCCGATAATGCTTGATCTTGTCTTCGTCCAACTCGATGCCGAGCCCCGGCTTTGACGAAACGATCACCTCGCCGTCGGCGTATTCGAACGCTTCGGTGATGACATCGTCCGAATAATAAATCCCCGCGATGCCGCCATGGCCTTTGCCCTTGGGCGTCGACACCGGCACGACGCAGCCGTACGTTACGACGCCGGTCGACGCCGCGAGGTGAATATTCGCCGCGTTGCCGACGCCGGTTTCCACAGAACCGTTGACATTGCACTTGAGCCCCGCCGCTTCCGCCACCGCGGCAACTTTTTTGCCTTTGAACATGCCGCCGGGTTTAGTCGTGTAGAGGGAAATCACATCGGCGGCTTTTTTCTGGATGATCTCGATCACGTCCTGCGCCGTCCAAGCGCTTTCATCCGCCATGATCGGCGTGTCGACTCGGCGCACTACTTCAGCCATCTGATCGATGCCCTCCACCGGCTGTTCCATGTAAAGCAGATTATATCTTTCCATCTCGCGAATGATTTTCACCGCGGCCTTCGCCGTCGGATAGCCTTGATTGGCGTCGACGCAAATACTTAGGTCGGGACCGATCGCCGTGCGAATCTGTCTGACTAACTCGACATCGCGTTTTTGCTCGACGCCGCCCTTGAGCTTGATCGTCTTCACGCCCTCAGCTTTAGCTTGCAACGCTTCCTCGACCGCCTTGTCAATTTCCATCAAGCCAAGACTATGAGCGATGGGAATCCGCTCGCGAAACAATCCGCCGAGCAATTGATACGCGGGGACGTTCAAGGCTTTGCCGACGACATCGTAAAGCGCCGCGTCGATGGCCGCTTTGCAATAGGGATAGCCTTTCACCGCCTTATCCATCAGGCCGTGAATCGATTCGAATCGGCTCGGATCCTGGCCGCTCAGTGCCGGTGCGAGAATGTCGTTGATGATATGCGCCGTGGTCTGCGGCGTCTCGCCGAAATATTTCCCATGATCGCCGCCCCAGTCTTTCAGCACCGGCGCTTCGCCGAGACCGATCAAGCCTTGGTCGGTGTAAAGTTTGATGATGACATAGACACCGATGGGCGTCGTCAAACTCGCCCACTGATGCACGCGTCGCGTCGGCAGGCGAATCGGAATAGTTTCAATCTTGGTGATTTTCATTTAAAGCGACAACCTCGGTAACGCATAGACATCTACTTCTGGATATCAGCACCAACAACCCACAGCGCTCTCCGAATCTTACCTCCTCTCCCTTGACGGGAGAGGACAGAGGTGAGGGTGCCAGAATCTTTCAATACCCCTCACTCTAACTCTCTCCCGCAAGGGGAGAGAGAACCGGAATCGATGCGCGAGCCACGGCCCGAAAACTAACCCACTCTCAACAAACTATCCGTCGGCGTCACATCGGACAACAACTCGCAGCCCTTATCCGTCACGCAAAACATATCCTTGTTCTGCATACCGAAGCGGCCGGGAATATAAACCAACGGCTCGAAGGCGCCGACCATGCCCGCTTCGACGATTTCATCGCCATATCGTCCCATGTACGGCTCTTCATGCAAATGCAAGCCGATGCCGTGGGCGACGAAGCTGATCGGCTCAAATCCGAGCTCGCTGAACTTTGCCAAAAATTTACGGTAAACCTCCGGACAACAGGCGCCCGGCTTGATCAAATCCATGACTAAATATTTACACTCGATCAGGTTCGACCAAATCTTATACTGCTCCTCTGTCGCGTCGCCGACTACCGCCGTACGGCACACGCCGGTCAAATAGCCGCTCTTCTGGCCGAAGATTTCCATGCGAATGATGTCGCCGTGCTTTAGCTTACGATCCGTCGGCCCGACGTTGGGAAACTGGCTGCGCTCACCCGAGGCGATGATCATGAGTTTATAGCTCTCCGCGCCACCGCCAAACAAAGAAGTCAGCAAGGTCCCGGCCAGCTCCATCTCGCTCATGCCGACTTTCGCCGAGCGTAGCGCCGTACCCAACGCGTGATCGGTAAGTTTGCTCAGCGAGCGAAGCAGAGCCAGCTCCCCCGCCGTCTTGATCTGCCGCGCCTTATTGAAAATCCCATCGGCCGCTGACCAGTTGGTATGCGGCAAGCGTTTTTGCAGCGTCGTAAAATCCTTCGCCGGCAGAAACTCCAACTCGATGGCAACCTTGCCGCGATCTAATTTTAGATCAACCAACGCATCGGCCAGCTTATCCATCGGATCGTCGGAGAACTCCCGATAGATGCGCAAATCGTCGATGCCGGCATGAGCCTTGACCGTGGTCGCCTCCATATCGATAGCAACCATAGAAATTTTTCCGTCCGCTGTCACAATACAAGCCGCATGGCGCCAGCGCATGAGCGACTGCGACGGCACCACGAAACCGGAAACGTAGGTTACGTTTTCTGGCGAAATCGCGACGATGGCGTCTAAACCTCCGGCGACGATTCGTTTCCTTAAGCGCGCGACAATTTCTTGATCCATATTGAATGGAAGCGAGAATATCGGCTGCTGCTCGGGGGGTCAAGCGAAACCGACTTGATAGCAATTGGAGCTTCGATTAATGCGACTGCTCGCCCGCGGTATTTTTCTTCAAACTAAACTCTATCGGCTGCGTGCCACGATCATCCTGCACACGCATGTGAACTTGGCTATCTGCCAACTTACCCCAGGGATAGGTTTTATGTTCGCGATTAACATTTTCCGCGACTTCGACGTAGCGGATAAAAAGAGAAACAGCTGCGCCATTTATCCGCCCTTCCTCCATGCCGTGCTTCAGGCCTAAATAACTCGCCGTGCCGAGGAGTGTTTCCCCTTCGGGTTGAAACATAAACCGCTCGGCATGTTTGCCGCGACCAGGATAATTCACCTCGCCTTGCCAAGATCCCGTGAGTTTCTGAGTCATCTGTGCGCTTACGACTACCGATTTGGCTAGACTGTCATTCTTTACTTCCTGCCGCGACTGCCACCATGCGGCGAACGTCACCAACGCGATGATCAACGGCGCTTTCCAGATCAACCGCCGCATCAGTTTTTTGCGTAATTCTATTTGCTCGTTGCTAAGCATGATGGGTCAACAATGTTCACGCCCAATACGTCGTCCGGTCAACGGGAATATGCTGCAACACTTCGCCCGGCACGAAATCTTCCAAGCGAATGCGCGTCAGCGCTTCGTCGGGACATTTTGACACCGGCGATAACGGTCGATCTAATGGCTTCGTCGCATCGACGATCATCGCCGAAGTTTTGCGCGGGTCGACCATCGATGGATCGATCAAGCTACCGCGCATGATTTGCTTGATGATCGACACTTGCAGATGCGGTTGGACGCGAGTCGCCAGAGCCCAAAGAATTTCCGTCGGATTGTAAACGTCGATGTCTTCGTCGAAGACAAAAACACTCTTGCACCAATCCCAGGTCAGCACCGCGGCCGCGGCCCGGCCTGGATCGCCTTCGGAAAGTTTTTTCATCGAGATGAAAACGTTCAACAGCGCGTGGCGGCCGCTGGTGCAGACGGTTTCGACATTGGGCACAGCCTCCCGGGCGCGGCGCAAGTAGGCGCCTTCGGGCGCCAGGTCCATCCACGGTTTGTCACCTTCCGGTGTGAGTATCGAAGTGTGCTGCGCGTCGCACGCAGCCGCTTGGCGCAAATGGATAGCGAAGGTCGCGGCGATGGGACACCGGACAAAGCGCTTGCACTTCAACGGGACCTTGCCGACCAAAGTGACGTAAGAGGCCGACAGCCACTGGCTAATCGTCTTTATGCAGGCACCGGAGTCGAAAAGAATCCTGCCGAAGCGGTTCGTTGGTATCGCGCCGCGGCTGAACAAGGAAATGCAAACGCGCACTTGACTGTAGGTCTAAGATTGGTCGACGGTATCGGCGCACCGAAAGACGAGAAGCAGGGAGTTGGCTGGTATCGCCGTGCAGCGGAACAGGAACATCCGCAAGCTCGATTCAGTATGGCGTGGCCCCTCGGAGCTGGGCAAGGCGCACTTAAAGTATAGACTTATACAAATAACCTAGAAGTCGAGATCTTTCGACTAAAGCCTGAGGATGACATCAACTACAGTCCCTACTGAGCGATGAGAAATTTTCCGCTATTCAATTCTCGCCAAGATTCGGTATCATTACCAGTCAAGATGATCAGCACAGTTATTTTCGATCTCGATGGGCTCCTTGCCGACACCGAACCGCTCCATTGCCGAGCTTACCAGTTGGCGATGGTTGAGCACGGCGTCACGGTTAGCGACGATGACTACGCCGACCATTGGGTCAAGCATGGCTACGGTATCGTCGACTGGGTCAACTGGCACAAACTCGAACTCGATCCCCACGCTCTGCGTCAACGCAAGTCGGAGCATTATCTAAAGCTGCTCGAAACCTCATTGCAGCCCATGGACGGCGCGCTTGAATTACTCGCCGGCTTAACCGGCAAAATCCGCATCGCCCTCGCTTCCTCATCCTATCGCGACGCCATCGACGGCGTCCTCGCCGGTCTGAAGATCGCGCACTACTTCGAGGCCGTCGTCAGCGGCCAAGATGTCGCCAAGGTCAAACCGGCGCCGGATATTTTTTTACAAACGGCCGAGCGCTTGGCCGTCACGCCGTCAGAATGCGTGGTGCTCGAAGACGCCGAGAAAGGCGTCGTCGCCGCGCGGCTCGCCGGCATGGCTTGCGTCGCGGTGCCAAATCCATGGACGCGCCACCACGACTTTTCCCAAGCTACACGAGTTTGCGGCTCCCTGAGAGAAATCGATTTGACTTTCTTGCGCGGCTTAGCGCCAGCGATAAACGAGAGACATTTGCCATGACCGCATGGCTCGATCGGTATTACGGCTTCATTCTAGTCTTGGCGGTGCCCGCGCCATTGTGGTTCAGCGTCGCCCAAAACCCCGCGGACCTGCGTCTCGCCGCGCTCCACGATGCACTCATCTGGTGCGCTATTTTACTGATCGGTTGGTTGATCGTCAGAAAACTACCGCGCTACCAAGTCCGCGGCGCATGGCGCCAACCGACGACGCAGGAATCCCGCCGTTATCTAAGATGGCTACTCGCCGTCTTGGTGATCGACTTCAGCTCCAAAGCGCTATTTTTCCGCTGGGACAACGCGCAGCGAATCGAGATCTTCAAAGACTTCGGCATCTACTCGATGTTTCACGTCACGCCGTTTGAATCCTTTCACGTCTACCTACTGCTCTATTTCGCTTATCTGTTTTTACTCGGACCCTGGTATTTTCGTTTCACCAAACCGGTCCATGACCGCATCTGGGTGGCATCCAGCGCCACCGCCATGGGCGGCGTCATCGCCCTCACCGGCGAGCGCTGGCTCTTCGGCGGCGTCCACGACTCGTTTTATTTCGCCGGACGATCCTTACTTTATGTCTGGACGCCGGCGGATTTTTTCGTTCATGCCAGGGTCTTACCGTTCATCGTTTTGCTCGCCTCATACGCCGGCCGGCACAGCGCTGAAACCAACCGTCTCTTGCAGGACCCTGCGCCGTGACGTAACTTGGCAAGTGAAAATTCATTAGTCCAAGGAGCATTTCATCATGGCCTCAGCTGAATTGATCGTCGATGTGCACCACCACTACATGCCGGCGCAATTGTTCGATCGCCTGGCCGCCCAAGCCGGCGGTAAACGCATCGTCACCAAAGAAATTAGTCTAACCCTGCACCCGTCGCGCAAAGATCTCGACGCTCATATCAAAGCGATGGACGAAGCGGGCGTCACGGTCTCGATCCTCACGGACCAGGTCCAAGTCATGGGCGCGGATGTGGCTCGGGCGCTCAACGACGGTGTCGCCGAGGTGGAGAAGAAACATCCAAGCCGTTTTCGCAGCGCCATCCACATGGCGATCCACGAGCCGGAAAGCGCCAAGCGCGAGCTCGAACGGGGTATCCACGAGCTCGGCTTGCGCTCCGTCGCCCTGCTCGCCTGCCACCTCGACGTCCAGCTCGACAACCCGATCATGTTCCCGCTTTACGAGATCATTCAAAAAAACAATTTGCCGATCATCATCCATCCGCAGTCGAAACCCACGGGTTCGGAAACCACCTACAGTCTCGACCGCTGCGTGTTTCGCCCGCTGGAAACCACTCAAGCGATCGTGCGCATCATGAACGCCGTGCTGCCGCGCTTCCCCGAGCTGCGTTTCATCATTCCCCATCTCGGCGGCGCCGCGTCGTCGCTCAAAGGGCGCATGATGGCGTTTTTCGAAACCGACGACGCGCCGATTCCGGCGGAGATGCGCGGCTATTTGAAAACTCAAAACGAACAGATAAAATTCGGCGTCACCGAACGGTTTGAAAATCTATTTCAACGGCTCTACTTCGACACCGCCGGCACCGGCGCCTGGGCGCCGTCCATGGCCGCGGCATTGAATATCACGACAGCCGACCGCATCATGTTCGGCAGCGACTATCCGTTGGAATGTAAAAGCGCCGCGAACATCATCGAGTCCATCGACATGGTGCGCCAAGCGCCCTGCTCCACAGCCAACAAGTCGAACATCCTCGGCAACACCGCGGCGGGAGTTTTCAACTTACAATAAGCCAATGAAGAAGCTGCCTTCACTGCCGACCGCAGTATTGCTGCTGTCCGTCCTATTCCCCGCGACGGCATTGGCGGCGGAAGCGCCGGTGACGAAGCGCGCCGAGTTGGAACGCATTGAGCGCGCCCTCGGCGCCGATGTGCCGAAAGTGCTTTGCTTGGACGACAGTTTCACCACCGGCGCTCAGCCCACCGCCGAAGCCTATGGCAAGGCCGCCGCCAACGGCTTTCGCGCCGTGCTGAGCCTGCGCACCAATAGTGAAGGCATCGATCTCGTGCTCGAACGCGCCAGAGTCGAGAGCCAGCGCCTGCGCTATTTCAATATTCCGGTAAACGGCTCAGCGCCGCGGCCCGAACAGGCCGACGAATTTCTACGCATCGCGCGGGACAAAAGCAATCATCCGATGCTGGTCAATTGCGCCAGCGCCAATCGCGTCGGCGCCTTCATGATGATCCTGCGAGTGGTCGATCAAAAATGGAGCGAGGGGAAAGCTCTGGAGGAAGCGATCAAAATCGGTCTCGCTAGCGAGGTTTTGCAGAAATTCGCCAAGGACTACATCGCGCTCCACAAAGCTCAGTGAATTGCGTGGTCTTTAGCATGACGAAACGAAAAACACGGAACACGATCAAAGCTCTGCTCGCCTGGAGCGTGATTCTCTCGTGGCAAAGCGCAATCGCAGCCGAAACGCCGCGCCAAAGCCAGCGCCCCGCGACCGATGAATTTGACTCTCTGATCAAAGCCGCGGCGCCGATCGTGTTATGTATCGACGACAAGCCCTCAAGCGGCGGGCAGCCATCCGGCGACGCCTATGCCAACGCTGCGGCCAACGGCTTTCGCGCGGTGCTGACGCTGCGCGCGCGCCAGGATGGTGTCGATACCTTGCGCGAGCGTTTCATGGTCGAGCAAAATCAGCTGCGCTACTTCAATCTGCCGTTTCTGGATCATCTCCCAACCCACGAGCAAATCGATGAGTTCCTACGACTGGTGCGCGATAAACGCAACCAACCGATGTTGGTCAACTGCGCGTTCGCCGAACGGGTCGCGCCCTACATGATGATCTTCCACGTCGTCGAGCAAGGCTGGAGCGAGACCAAAGCTGCCGATGAAGCGAGCCATGCCGGTCAGCGCCGGGCCGAACTGCAAAAATTCCTGCGCGCTTACCTCAAACCGCGCGGCACGAAATAGAGGCGGGACCGGCTGTGGCAGCGCGTCGATCTGCCGCCACCGTCATCAAAACCGCTAAAGAACAGATTACAACCAGAGATCATCGGCGCTGCATCAAATTTCTTTAATCCACCTAGCGCGGCACAAAACCCGCGCAACAATTCGCGCTACGGTGTGACAATTCCCGTTATTCACAGCCACGCCGCTGACATCGCCTTCTTACCTCAACTGTGCTCCGACGTAATCGATTTCCCGCGGCGGAAGTGGCATCTGCTTTGCTCAAAGCAGGAGTAGAATAACAAACCCCCAAGGAGGCAAAATGATCAAAAACAACCTCAAACCCTTAGCCTTGTCAGCCATGATGGCGCTGTCTGTGACGGTCGGCGCCGGCCACGCTAAAGCTAACGAAAGCGGCGTCATTTCCAAGCAGGCGAACGCCGATGGCACCTACTGCCACATCAAATATATGGCGTTCACCGCTGAATCCCTGCGCAACGGTTCGTTGGAATTCGAACCGTCCGACGTCATCGACAGCTACGGCCCCTGCGATTTCGATCCCAAGAGCCAGCAGGAAGTGCGCAAACAATTGGCCGCCTCCAGTCGCGGTATTCACGGCGACGGCAGCAGCAGCGGCGACAGCGGCGACTAATCCCGATCGATCCTTATCCAATCGAACCGATCAGACTGGGAGAGTCACTCGCTCTCCCAGTCTTTTTTTTTAGCCTCGGCGTAAAGCCGGGTCGTGCATTTCCACGCACTCTCGCACCAATACGTCGGGATCGTGGTTGAAGATGACAACCGCCGAAGTTATTTTATTGCAAAAGCTAATTATCTCTCGAAGATGATCGGCGACTCCGCCGCTACCGTCGAGGACACCGATGATCTTTCCTTCGTCGTAGGCGATGGTAAATTCGTTAAGCGTGCCGGTGGCGCCGCCAAAGATAATGACGATATCGGCCGAGCGGATATTGATGACATTGCGTCCCTTGTATCCGAAGCCGGTGTAGACGATGAGATCGGCGCCATCATCCGGCAACCCGAAGCGACTTACGTGTTCACGACGATTCTCCGCCGGTGAGATCCCCAACGCAAAACCGCCCCGTTTGCGAAACGCCTGGGCAACTTGATTCGGCATTCCGGTGGTAGCGCCGGTTAATAGAAAACAATCCGCGGCAGCGATCGCCGAGCCTAATTTTTCCGCCAGCTGTTGCAGGCGATTTTCTTCTGTTGCCGTGAGCCCATCGTTGGCCGACGCGCCCATCACGCCAATGACCGGTTTCGCCATCCCCGCCTCCTATTATTGTAATTGACTGACCCCAGCCTTTTTTTACTTTGCCCACATGGGAAGACACCTTTTCCCAATCATCCTAACAGCCGTTCTGCCATTCTCAACGAGTTTTGGCGCCGAACGCTCGCAATTGGATCGTGCCAAGCGTGAAGGAAAGCTGGTTGCCTATTTGGCGATGAACGCCGCCGACGCGGTCACCGTGCAAACCAGCTTCGAGAAAAAATATCCCCAGATCAAAGTCGAACTGGTGCGCATGGGCGCGCCGGCGATCTTGCAGCGCATTCTCACCGAGCATCGCGGCGGCAAAGTATTTACCGACGTCGTGCTCGGCTTTGGCTTTGTCCACTACGAGCTGGCGCAGCAAAAGCTCTTGGCCAAATACGAATCGCCGGAGCGAAACAACTATGTCGCGCAGTTCAAAGACACTGAAGGTTATTGGACCAACGTCATGCCGATCGTCCACACCGTCGCCTACAACAGCAAAATGTTGTCGCCGGCGGAACTGCCGGCGCGCTACATCGACCCGCTGCAAGCCAAATGGAAAGGCCGGCTCGGTTTGAACAGCAACAATCTAATGTTCCTGGCCGCCATGACGACCCATTTCGGCAAGGAAGCCGGCAGGGACTTTTTGCAGAAACTCGCCGCCCAGTCGCCACAAGTTCGCGGCGGCGGCAGTTTACTCTTAACCCTCGTCGCCGCCGGGGAGTTTCCCTTGGGATTTTCGATCAACGAAAACAACGTCGAAAATCTAAAACTCAAAGGCGCGCCGGTGGATTGGTTAAAGCCGATCGATCCGCTCTACGGCGAGTTGGTGTCCATCGGCGTCACGGCGGGCGCGGCCCATCCAAATGCCGCGAGGTTATTTATCGATTACGTCTTATCGAAGGACGGCCAAGAGCTGTTTCGCAATCTGGGAAAAATTCCCGCGCGCAGCGATGTCACGCCCAAGATCAGCATTGATCGCGACAAGATCCGCATGATCCCGCCCGAAGAAGCGGCGCGCACCCAATACTACGCCAAACTGTTCGACTATCTATTCGTGAAACGGGCGGCTAAATAACTTTTTCGCGCTTGAGCGCTTCGATAGCGGCGCCGTCGTAGCCAAGCTCGGCGAGAATCGCCTCATTGTTTTCACCGAGCCCAGGAATCCGATCGTAGCGCGCCTCGCTTTTCGACATCTTGAGCGCGTTGGCGATCACTGGAACTTTGCCTACCGGCGATTCGGCTTCACGGATGAGTTTGCGCGCGATCACTTGGGGATGGGCTAACACTTGGGCAATGCCACGCACGATACCGTGCGGCAACTCGGCTTTCTTCAGTTGCTCAAGCCAAAATTTGTGGTCGCGGGCGGAAAAAATATCCTCGATCGTCTCTTCCAGCAGACCCCGGTTTGTCCGCCGATCTTGAACCGTGGCAAAACGCGCGTCGGTAAGCATCTCGGGTTTTTCAATGACGACTTTGCAGAAGACATTCCAATCCGCCGGACTTGCCACCGCCAGGTTGACGTATTCGCCGTCCCCCGCCAGATACGGCCCGTAGGGACAAACATAATGATGACGCATGCCGACGCGCCCAGGCTCTTCGCCGGCGTGCCAGTAGTGATGGGGAAAATATCCGAGCCACGAGACAATGGAATCGAGCATGGACACGTCGACCCATTGTCCCTCGCCGGTCTTCTCGCGCTGGTACAAAGCGAGCAGTAGACCGATCGCCGCATACATGCCGGAAGCGATGTCGGCGATGGCGATGCCCGCTTTCGCCGGCTTGTCGGGATAGCCGGTGGTGGCAATGATCCCGCCCTCGCCTTGAATCAAAAGATCGTAAGCCTTCACATCGCGATACGGCCCGTCTTGGCCATAACCGGACAGCGAACAATAGATCAGCCGCGGATTGAGTTCTGAAAGCTTTTCATAGCCGAGTCCAAGCCGGCCGGCGACGCCAGGCGCATAATTCTCGAAGAAAATATCCGAGCGCTTGGCTAACTCTTGCAGAATCTCGCGCCCCTTTTCTTTTTTAACATTGACCGTCAAACTGCGCTTGTTGCGATTCAACCAAACGTAACCGGAAGACAATCCTTTCACGACCGAATCCCAGGAACGAATCACATCGCCGACACCGGGCCGCTCGACTTTGATCACTTCCGCGCCCATATCGGCGAGCAAGCAAGTTGCAAACGGGCCGGAGAGCACCTGCTCGAATGCGAGTATCTTCACGCCATCTAATGCCCGCGTAGGTTTCGAATTACTTGCCACAGCCACCCCTTAAGTATTGAACAGAATTACTTCTTGTCTTCTTTGATTTCCGGAAACAAATCGTTCTTCGGCGCGAACGCTTTCTTCCACACCATCACGCTACGCGCGTAGTCGATGACGACTTTGCCTTCTTGCTGAATGCCGCGGGTGCGCACTTTGATAATGCCCCACTGCGGCTTGGAACTGGACTCGCGCTTTTCAAGCACTTCCGATTCGGAATAAAGGGTATCGCCGGCGAACAGCGGATTGGGTAGTTTGATGCCGTCCCAGCCCAGCGCGAAGCCATTCTCGCTCACATCCGCCACGCCCATGCCGGCGACGATGGCAAGAGTCAAAGCGCTGTTGATCAGACATTTACCGAACTCGGTGCGCTTGCCGTACTCGTTGTTGAAATGAATCTGATTGGTGTTGTTGGTGAGCAATGTGAACCAAATGTTATCCGCTTCGGTGACCGTCCGTCCCAAGCGGCAGCGATAGACGTCGCCGATTTCAAAGTCCTCAAAAAAACGCCCTTCCCAACCCGGCTTAATCGCCATGACGCGCCTCCTGTTTAAGCAAAAACAACATTACGCTATAGTCTAGGTAATTATAGGGGGAAGTAATGGATTTCAACCTGACCACCGAGCAGCAGCAGATTCGCGACGAGATTAAAAAAGTCTGCAAAGAATTTCCCGACGCCTACTGGCGCAAGATCGACAGCGAAAAAGCCTATCCTGATACATTCGTGAAAAAACTTAGCGATCTCGGCTGGCTGGCGGCGCTGATCCCCGAAGAATTTGGCGGCACCGGACTGGGCATCACCGAAGCGAGCATCATCTTGGAAGAGATCAACCACTCCGGCGGCGTCGCCACCGCATGTCATGCGCAGATGTATACGATGGGCACACTGCTGCGCCACGGCAACGACGAACAGAAGAAACGCTACCTACCGAAAATCGCCACCGGCGAGCTACGCCTGCAAGCCTTCGGCGTCACCGAGCCCAACGCCGGCTCGGAGTCGACGCGCATTCAAACCATGGCGGTGAAAAAAGGCGACCGCTACTTGATCAACGGCGAGAAAATTTTTATCTCACGCGTGCTGCAATCCGACTTGATGCTGCTGCTTGCCCGCACCACGCCGTATAACGAACTGAAGGACAAAACCCGCGGCCTGTCGGTCTTCATCGTCGATTTGAAAGCCAATCGAGAAAAACTCGACGTAAAACCACTCGACCTGATGATCAACCATCACACCAACGCGCTGTTCTTCGATAATGTCGAAGTGCCGGTGGAGAATTTAATCGGCGAAGAAGGCATGGGTTTTCGCTACATCATCGACGGCTGGAACGCGGAAAGAATTCTCGTCGCCGCCGAAGCGGTTGGCGACGGCCGCTGGTTCGTTGAGCGCGCCGCCAAGTACGCTAGCGAGAGAAATGTCTTCGGCAAAGCCATCGGCTCGAATCAGGGCATCCAATTTCCCATCGCCAAAGCTTACGCCAATATCGAGGCAGCTGACTTAGTACGCTACCAAGCCGCGACCAAATTCGATCGCAAGGAAAAATGCGGCGCCGAAGCGAACCTGGCCAAGTATCTAGCGAGCGAAGCGGCTTGGGAAGCGGCGAATGCCTGTCTGACCACCCATGGCGGCTACGGCTTCGCGGCGGAATACGATGTCGAAAGAAAATTTCGCGAGACGCGTTTGCTAACCATCGCGCCGGTGAGCAACAATCTTGTGCTGGCTTATCTCGGACAACATGTGCTCGGCATGCCTAAGTCGTACTAAAAAAATGGAGCGCGGACATTGGAGCTCGGACACTCCTGTCCGCGTATTTTCCTGAGCGGGTTAGAAAACCCGCGCTCCTTTAACTCAAGATGCAAGACTCTTGGAATTTTCCCTCTTGCTCATCCTTCGCAACCACACCACACCGATAAGAAACAGCACTGTTGACCCCAACGAGCCAACCACGAACACGCTGGCGATGCCGGTGGCGTGAGCGATGAAGCCGCCGATGGATGGACCGAGAATATTGCCCAGATCGCCGGCGGCGTTGTAAACACCCGAAGCCAAACCGCGGCGGACTTTCGATTCCGGTACGTCTTGGACTAAACCGACCGCGTTCGCGACAAACACGATAGCGCGCATGAAACCCGACGCGACGTAGACGACGATGATCGTGCCGAAAGTAGAAAACAGCGGCACCAGCATCAAGATCAACGCTTGCAGCGGCAAACCGAGATAGGACAAGCCTTTGTGGCCGACTTTGTTGACCACATGGCCGCTGATTGGCCGGGTCACCGCATTGCAGCCGGCGTAGGCGGCGCGGATGATGCCGATTTGGGTCAGACTCATGCCGACCCCCAAGCCGTAGAGCGAAATGAACACGCCGCCCATTTGATGCAATAAATTTAAAAACAACGCGACCAACACGACGAATGCCAACTCGGGTTCGAGCAAAGCTTTGAGTGAATCTTTAGAAGTCAGCTTCGCCGTTTCCTTAGCTTTCGCCACGCTCTCGCCGATCGCCTCAGGGCCATGGAGCAGCCACAAAAGCGCCACCGCCACCAACGACAAGAACGCCCCCAATTGAAACGTCCAGCCATAACCCCAATGATCGGCGATCAAGCCGCCGAAAAAATTTCCCGTCGAGTAACCCAACGCCAGGGTGCCGACGTAGTAGCCCATGGCGTGGTTGCGGTTTTCATCGGGGGATAAAGAATCGACGTAGAACGCCATGTAAAGCGTAGTCACCGCACTGTAGGCAAAACCGTTGAGGCAATGGACGATGGCGAAGGTCCAGCTGCTGAGCGCGAAGCTATAGCAATAATTGGTCACGCCCATCGCCAGCACCGCCAGGGAAACCAGCAGCCGTGCTCTGTTCCGAACGTAGAGCATGCCCACCGGCAGGCGCGCCATCAACGCGAAGATCGGCCCGAGGGAGATCAACGTGCCGATCAACGCCACTGGAATATGCATATGATCGAGATAAGGCGGGATCACCGTCGATGCCGAATTGCTTTGAATCGTCACCGCGACGATCGGCACCAGAAGTTTGACCGTGCTGAGCTTCATATCCCAACAGTTATTCTCTAAAACTTTCCCGTCTTCAAGCGAACGGCGGGAAAGATTTCTCCCAGGGGTCGAAATGACAGATGAGTCTTATTCAACTTCTGTCATCTCGAACGAAGTGAGAGATCTCGTCCTCAAAGGCAAAACGGTCACTCAGCCAACCGACGACGTTAGACATTCGCCGCCCCTTCAGGTAAAAATTTCCGCCAAGGAGATTTTTCCCATGGATTTGATCCGCTCGTGGATGTTCGTGCCGGGACACCGGCAAAAGATGATCGACAAAGCGTTCGGCTTGAACGCCGACGCGATCATGCTCGATATCGAAGACGGCGTCGCGCCCAATGAAAAAGACGCCGCGCGCAAAAATATCGGCGAATCCTTGGGCCGCGCCAAAGTTCCCGTCTCCCCCGCCCGCTACGTGCGCATCAACTCCATCGGCCACCAGTGGATGGACGCCGACTTGGCCGCGGTTGTTCGTCCCGGTCTCGAAGGATTAGTCTGTCCGAAAGTCGACACCGTCGACGATGTGCGCAAAGTCGATGCGCTTTTGAACGAAATGGAACCGAAGAACCAAATCGCCAAGGGCAGCGTACGATTATTGATCGCCATCGAGAGCCCAAAGGGGCTATTCAATGCGCCGGCCATCGCCGCCGCGTCATCGCGCATCGTCGGGATCATTTTTGGCGCCGAGGACTTCGGCCGCGAGATCGGCCTACCCGCCGTACGGGAAGGCGAAGCACGAGATCTAATCTACGCCCGCTCAGCCATCGTCGTCGCCGCTGCAGCGGCTCACGTCCAAGCGGTGGACGGCGTCTGGGTCGATTTGAACGACACAGCAGGCCTGCACGGCTTCGCCAAGCAGTCGCGCCAACTCGGCTTCTCAGCCATGTCGTGCATTCATCCCTCGCAAGTCGACGCGATCAATACGGTCTTCAGTCCGACCGCGACGGAAATCGACTACTGTCAAAAAGTCCTGCAAGCGTTTGGAGAAGCGAACGCGCGCGGCGACGGCTCCATCGCTTTTGGCGGCCAACTCATCGACCGCCCCATCGTCGAGCGCGCCCGGCGCACCATCGACATGGCGAAGTCGTTGGGCATGATCCAATAAACTGATGCAACATCAAAGGAAGTAGGCCAATGAAATTCAAATTGCCATTGTTGCTCGCCGCCGTCAGTCTCTTCACCATGGGCGCTGCCGCGCCGGTGCGCCTGACGCCGGTGAAAATCGCCGACAACGTTTATCTGATGCAGCATTCCGGCGGGTCGGGCAATTCTACCGTAGTGTTCACCAACGACGGCGTGGTCGTGCTCGACTTCGCCATCGACAGCGCCGACCAAACCCTGGCGTTCATCCGGAAAACCACCGACAAAAAAATAAGATTTCTCATCACCTCTCACAGCGCCGGCGACCATGCGACTGGCTCCATGCACTTCCGTGAAGACAAACCGATCTGGATCGGCAGCAAAAATCAGATCCACGATTTTCAAATGCAGGAGCTGAAAGATTTCAACGAGCGAAAAAATTCCGCCGACCCGCGCTTCGCGGCTTACAAAAAAGGCGACCTGGGCCAGCCCGATATCGGCATCGAAGCGCCGACGACGATTTACTTGGGGGGCCTGACGTTTCAGATCACTCCCGAGGGTCGCGGCCACAGCACCGGGGATTTGACCGTCTACATTCCGCAGAAACGCGTCATGCTCATGGGCGATCTGCTCGACACCGAGATTCATCCCGGCCAAGGCGAGTCGGGAGAAATTTTTTATTCCAACGTCAAAGGCTGGATTCAGATTCTCGACAACATCATGGCGCGCAATCTGCCGGTGGAGACGTTTGTTCCGGGCCACGGCCCCGCTCACTTGGGCAGAGGCGTAAAGGATTTAGAAGAGCAGAAACGCTATTTCGTCGTCATGCGCGACGAGGTGGCCAAGATGATCGCCGCGGGCAAGAGCCTGGAGCAAATCGAAAAAGAATTCAAAATTCCCCAAGAGTTCGCACACTATACTCGGCCCGAACGGCTGCGTTCGTTCTACAAACTTTTTTACAATCAGTTGATGGAAACCGGTTATTAGGGAGAGGGAATCAATGAAACCCATCGTCGCAACAGTTCTCGTCACGTTAAGCATCGCCGGTTCGGCTTGGGCCCAGGGCAAGATGACCACCGAACAACTGGCCGCCTACGACAAACCCGACCGCGAGAAAGTGCTCTACGCCGGCGCTAAAGCCGAAGGCAAAGTCACTTGGTACACCTCCCTGGCTGGCGATTCCTATAAAAAACTCGCCGCCGCGTACGAAGCGCGCTATCCCGGCGTGGCGGTGGAATCCTACCGCGCCACGCGCCAGGAGATGAGCGCGCGCATCCTGGCCGAGTCCCAGGCCAAGCGCTACATCGCCGACACCATGGAGACGACGATTCCACTGTTAAAACTATTGAAGGACAACAACTGGCTGGTGCCTTATTATTTCTCGACCATCGCCAAGTATCCCGATAATGTCAAAGAAAAGGCGCCCAAGGGTTTGGTCTACTGGGCCATCGATCGCGAATCCCACATCGGCCTCGCCTACAATAAAAATATCATCCCGCAGAAAATCGCGCCGCGAAACTACGAAGGACTGTTGCGCCCGGAATTCAAGGACAAGATCTCCTTCGCCGGTAGCGACACCGGCGTCACCGTCACCGGCGCCATGCTCAAGTTCAAAGGCGAGGAGTATGTCAGAAAGCTCAGAGCCTTAAATCCTTCGGTGCACAACGTCTCCGGCCGCGCCTTGCTCGACATGGTGATCTCCGGCGAAGTTGGCGTCTCGCCGACGACGTTTCGCAATCACGTCGAAGTCTCGCTCAAAGCCGGCGCGCCCATCGAATGGATTCCCATGGACGTGGTGCCGTCCAACTCCGGCTCCACCGCGGTCCTCGCCAAGTCGCCTCATCCCAATGCCGCGTTGCTGTTGGCCGACTTCATCCTCGGACCGGGCGGGCAGAAAGTTCTCGAAGAGTACGAATACGGCAACCCGACCAAGGACTACGGCTTCAAGCGCTGGTATCCAGAAACAGGCATGAGCGCCGAACAGATCGACAACCTCGAGAGCAAGTGGCGCACGATCATGCGCGACCTAACGCGACGGTCTTTCTAGTTTCTCCGGGAATTTGAATCCACGATAACGAAACTCCTTAGACTTCAAGCCGAAGGGTTTTGAGTGTGTCAACTGGAAGTCGCCTTGTTCCCATCCGTCATTCCCGTGACAACGGGAATCCAGGGAGGGCGGGTTTTAAACCCGCCCCTACGGCGAATCACCTGGATTTCCGCGTGCGCGGGAATGACGGACTTTCGCCGCGATTGGCGCATGTCCTGTCAGCCGTGGAAAAGGCAAGTGACGCCTATCATCGCCGCTCTGGTTTTTATTTGCCCTGCCGGATATATCATTGAACCAAAATCACCAGCGAGAGCGAGGTCATCATGAACACCGGTTCATTTGTCGACGGCAAATGGTTTCACCCGAAGTCGAATCGATTGGTGCGTAATATTAACCCGGCGGATACCGATGAAGTAATCGCCGAGTTTCCCGCCGCAACCGCCGAGGATGTCGCGCGCGCGATCGACGCGGCGCAAGCGGCATTTCGCGGTTGGAAGAAAACTCCCGGCCCCGAGCGCGGTCGGGTGCTGTGGCGCGCCGCTGACATCGCGCGCCAACGCGCTGACGAAATCGCCCGCACGCTCACCCGCGAAGAAGGAAAAATTCTCAAAGAAGCCAAAGGCGAAGTGATGAAAGGCATCTCGCTGTTGGAATTCTACGCCGGCGAGGGTTTTCGCATGCACGGCATGACGCTGCCGTCCGAAGCGCGCGATACGTTTACTTACACGATTCGCCGTCCGCTCGGCGTCGTCGGCCTGATAGCACCGTGGAATTTTCCCTGGGCGATTCCGGTGTGGAAATCCGCTCCTGCGCTGGCCGCGGGCAACTGTGTGATTTTCAAACCCGCTGAACTGACGCCCGCCACCGCCGCTCTGCTTACCGAGATTTACACAGAAGCCGGATTGCCTCCCGGAGTATTCAACATGCTGGTCGGCGCCGGCTCGGTGGTTGGCGAAGCGATGGTTCACTCGCCGGTGCTGCGCGCGATCTCATTCACCGGATCGAACGAAGTCGGTGGCGCGCTCTACGCCAAGGCGGCCCAGCGCGGCGCTAAAGTAACCTGTGAAATGGGCGGCAAGAACGCGGTCATCGTCATGGCCGACGCCGATCTCGACAAGGCGGCCATCGCCATCCACGGCGGCGCCTTCGGCTCCACCGGCCAACGCTGCACGGCGACTTCGCGCGTGATCGCGGCGCCCGCCGTCAAAGACGCGCTGGTCGAACGACTGGTGGCGGCGGCGAAAAACATCACAGTGGGTCCCGGTCTCGACGAGTCGGTCGATATGGGTCCGGCGGTCGACAACAAACAATGGAAAACCGATCTCGATTACATCGCCATCGGCCAGCAAGAAGGCGCGCGTCTGCTGCTCGGCGGCAAAGCGCCGCAAGAGCTTGGCAAAGGTTATTTCGTCGAGCCGACGATATTCGACAACGTCACGCCGGCCATGCGCATCTTCAAAGAAGAAATCTTCGGCCCGGTGCTCGCAGTCACCACGGCGAACAATCTCGACGAAGCGCTCAGCTACGCCAACGGCGTCGAGTATGGCCTGACGACGTCGATCTTCACGGAAAATATCGACACGATCATGAACTTCGTCGAGGAAGTGGAAACCGGCATGGTGCACGTCAACGAACCGACGATTGGCGGCGAAGCTCAACTACCCTTCGGCGGCACTAAGGCCACCGGCGTCGGCGAGCGCGAGATGGCGGTCGAGGGACTGAACTTTTTCACTGAGTTGAAAACCGTGTTTATCAACTACTCCGGCAAGGCGGAGAGGTTGATGATTCGGTGAAGTAAACAAGCAGAGATATCACCGCCGAGACGCGGAGCATCCAGAGATAAGAGATTTGTATTAACTCTCTGCGAACTCAGCGCCTCTGCGATGAAAGTCCCGTAGGTCGGGTACGCTGCGCTAACCCGACCTACGGGCTTCTGCTGGTAGAAATTGTCAGTAGCGCTGCCGAAGTGGCTTTGATACAATACAACCACGATGAGCAAGGCTACAGAGACATCTTCGAAAATCATCGAATCGCTTCCGCAAGCCACACAAAACGAGTTGTCGAAGAACTACGGGCTTTAACTCTATCGAGTCTTTAGGACACCTACCCAAACTAACGATGGAAAAAATCGTCCGCAAGTTCCGATCTTTTGACGCGCAAGAAGAGGCCGAATACGAAGAATACCGGCATCTTTCGGGCGATGAAAAACTTCAACGCCTCCTCGACTTGATTATGCCGGAGAATCCCGATGCAGCAACTATCGACCGATCTGCGCGAGTTCATCCGCTTGCTGACCACGAAGAATGTTAGGTACGTTATCGTCGGCGCCTGGGCCCTCGCCTTTCACGGTCGGCCGCGCTACACGGGCGATCTTGATGTCTTTGTCGCGCGGGATGAGCAAAATGCTGACAATTTAATCCAGGTTATCGATGCATTTGGATTTGCCCAACTCGGCATCAAACGTGAAGATTTTTTACAAGTGGATTACGTCATTCAACTCGGGCGAGAACCTAACCGTATAGATATTTTAACTGGAATCAGTGGTGTGACCTTCGAAGAAGCGTGGGCGAACCGAAATCAAGGCAACCTATCCGGGCTCCCAGCATTTTTCCTGAGTCGAGATCTCTTAATCAAGAATAAACGCGCAGCCAACCGGGACAAAGACCTCGGTGATATTAAACTCCTAGAAAAAACCCGACCCACCCGATCCTAAGCATTCAAAACATTAGGTCGGGTTAGCAAGCGTAACCCGACATCCGCTCTACTCACTGACCAACCGAGCCAGGTCACATCCTCAGTGGCGATGTCGAGCAAGACGTTCGTATCGAAAAGGATTCCGCTCATTCCTCACCACGAGTGAGGGCCATCACGTCCGGCAGAGCGTCGCCCCGCGCCCGCTTGAGTCAGGCTTCGGCAGCCAGCGACGCGGCGAGTTCGTCCACTTGCGGTGTCGGTAAATGCTCAATAGCGGTTTCAATTTCAGCGATAGTGCTCATAGGCAAAAGTCTAGCATCGCATCGGAGAAACCGTCAACAAGCCCGGCCTCTGCGCCGCGATGTTGCATCGCGGTTAGCGCAGGCGTCGGCTTACGCTGCGCTAACCCGACCTACCGGCTTTACTCTTCTACCAGCGTGATATTTACCAACCACTGATGCGCATCGCTGGCTTCTCCACGAGAGGTGGTGACAGCTAAACCGACAGCGGTGGCCGGCCCTTGCTCAAATGTCTCGTTGCCGTGGTTCGATGCATGGACTTTCCATTGTTGGGTGTGTATGCCCGTGCAGTTGAACAGCGTGCGGCCCTCTGCCACGGCCCCAGTTGAACGCTGAGTTACCGCCACTCGTAGAGACGCCCTCTCCCCCTTAGTGCACTCAATTGGCCCGGTCACAATGATATGGCGACCGTTGTCAGTCATAATGGCGACCGGGTCGATGGTGTTATATGTAACCCTTGCGAAGACTAGAGATGCGCCCCCCCCGCAAAGGTCAGGACGATGGCAGCCGACATGAGACGGTTCATGCGCTTTTGGGTTGGTTGAGCAAACATGGTTAGTGTTCCATTCTGTCGATGTTGAAGTCGAACGTGTAGCGCCTTTATCGCCAACGGCTAGCGGTAGTCAAGAGCCGTACCGTAGGTCGGTTATGCTGAACGCTAACCCGACCCACGACGGTGGGAGAGCAAGGCTGGTGTGCTCATCGACGAAAAAAAAGGGCGCAGCATGCTGCGCCCTTACAACCCTGATATTTGTTCCGACCCTTTGCGTACTTTGCGCCCCGATCGCCCTGAGCATCGTCGAAGGATGCGGCTAATTTTTCTTCTCTTCCACCGGCGCCGCGCCCTGCCAGTGGCCGACATCGACGATAATGCCCTCCGGCCCTTTATATTTATCTTCGTAGTAGGCTGTGCCGAGATTCACCGCGCCAGCTTTTTCCGCGCCCGCCGCTTCTAACGCCTTAAACTACTCCTGATCGTTGTCCGTGGAGAAGCCGATGTGGTCGATGCCGGCTTGGCCGCCCGTACCGGCGGCGAGCGGAAGAACCGTGATGTTGACCGAACCGTCGCTCAGATCGATGGCGTTGTTCTTGCGCTTCTGGATCAACTTCATGCCCATGGCGTCGACAAAAAAATTAGCCATCGCGTCCACGTCCACCGCACGGTAAGCAATGTGTCTGATTTTAGCCATGATCGGCCTCCAAAAAAATATTTGGCGTCTAAGGTTCAACTCTCGACGCTAGACTCGGAATAATTCTATCCGCCGTAGAAGACTTTGTCGCCCAAATCGCGCATCGCCAAGATCGCATCGTCAGGCCGCCCGGCTGGCGCCACAGCAACGCCGGCATCTTTCACTTCGCCGACAAAGATCGAGTGATCGCCCATCTCGACGGTGTTGACCAGCGTGCACTCAACGAACGCCGGCGCCTTCTCCAAGATCGGCGCGCCCAACGAACCTTTGCGGAACGCTTCGCCGCCAATCGTGTTGCCGTCCCGCTCAAGCGGTTTGAAAAAAGTAAAAGCCTGACCCTTCTGATCTTTGCCCAACATGTTGAGGGCAAAGACCTTCGACTCTTTGATCAGCGCGTGCGCACCCGAGTCGGTCTTCACAGCGACCACCACCAGCGGCGGCGCAAACGCCGTCTGGGTCACCCAGTTGACCGTCGAAGCGGCCACCTTGCCGTCTTTTCCTTCAGCGGTAAGAACGTAAATCCCGTAGGGGATCATCCGCAACGCGGTTTTCTTCGCATCAGCATCCATAATTTTATCCTTTCAATTTCGATCTGCCGAATCGGCGAAGCGATTCTATGGGAGAGTAACCGATTGCGCAAGCGCAAGCCGCGTCATGTCGCATTTTGAACCTTCGAATTCCCTCGCCCTCTGGGAGAGGGCTAGGGTGAGGGCGTACGAAAAATTCAAACCCTCACCCCCCGCCCTCTCCCATCGGAATGGGCGAGGGAGCCGGGAAAAGCATCGCTGGCTGGTTCTATTGGCCTACAAACGAAACGCCACGGTGGCGAAAACATTACCGTTGACCTCGAAGCTCCCGACATCGGTCATCCCCAAACCCGCGACGTGGGCATCCATCGAGTGTTGGTTGGCGCGTGCGATCAGCGCGACGCCGACTTCGAACCGCCCTGCCAGGTCTCGTTTCTGCGCTTCGAACAAGCCGCGCAAAAGTCCTTGGCGCCGATGAACGCGGTCGATGCACACCGGACCGTAGGCATAGGATTTGTAAGTATTGAGCAGCTGGCCGTCAAAGCGCAGGCGATCGTAGGATTCGATCATCTTGGCGACCACGGGCGAACCATGGTTGAATTCGTTGCGAAAGGCGCAGAGAAATCCGGCGAGCTGGCCATCGACAATCGCCACCGTCGTGCCCAAATCTTCCGCCATGGCGGCGGTCTGATCCAACGTAAATACCGCCGAGAGAAATCCATCCGCGCGCTCATCGGCGGCAAGATTGGTGATGAAGTTGGCGGCGTTGAGCTGCACGATGGCCGGATAATCCGCCGGCAACGCGCGGCGATAATCAGTAGCACCCATAATCATCTCGCTCGGAACAAAGCTATCAGCCAAAACACCGCACCGTAGGCGACTCCGGTAATCAGGGGTAATGCCCACTGCATGACTTGAAAGACAACGCGGCCATTCGCCTCGACAGTATTTCTACTATTGAACACGATGTCCCAAATTGACTGGATACAGTAAGCTACAATACCCGAAACAATACATGAGAGCAGCGTCCATCCGAAAATAGATCGGCATAACAGAAATACCGGCACAGGGATAAATAGAACCCAGTAATCAAATGACAGCGCACCTATCCCGTCAGAAAAGCTGAAGCAAACAAGGGCTAACGAACTAGAAATAATCAAAGCCAGTAGCGGTGACATTACAAACGCTAGTATGATTCGAATCCAGGTCATTACCTTCTCCAGAAATACTCGCGTGAACTCAGGAGCAATCACTCCATGACTACGCCGCGTCATCAGGCGGTCCCTGCCGTGAACGCCTACCGACCGCCGCGGTAAAACTTGGCCGCTTCGGTATCGGCATCGCCAACGCGCCGCCATAGGGCCCGCCGTTCCACCAGCCGCTTTCGCGCAGATACCATTCCGCCTCGGCCTGAAACTTCCTCGCTTTCCCGCCGGCACCGCGCCGCCTGTAACAATCGGCCAAGCGCCAGCAACGATCGCCGAGATAATAGCAAACATCTGCGTTGGGTTCGCCGCTCCTGCCGGCTTTAGCGATGACTAAAAGCAAGTGAGCCACCATGATATCGATCCATAACCGTAGAGCCGTCGAAAGTTCTTTCATACGCACTCCTACGTCCCAGCTATCCCAACTAAATTATTTCGGAACGGGCCGCTCCGGCGAACCCTCGCCAGTCCCACCGCTGAACCACTTAAATAGCTCCGCGCATAAGCCACCGAGCAGGCCGGCGGGGATCAGTGCGGCAAGTGACAAACCGATGAACCATTCGGGCATATCGCTTTCCTTGGCGATGAGCTGCATGAATAGGCCGAACAGCACCGACCCGACGGCGACCAAGCCGCCATGTTTCATCTCAAGCACTCCCGCCTTATAAGCCGCGTAAAAACCGCCGATTGCCGTACCCAAGCAACCGAGCAGCAGACTCGCCAACAAACCTTCGCTGGTGAGTAAATAGGCGGCCATCGCTTGCTCATTGGTCGCTGCCCCCTTGCCGATAGCAAAGGCAAAGTAGAGTTCGAACAAGACATAGCTTGAGATGGTGTCGAGCATCACGCCGGTGACCACTGGGCGTAGTTGAATGCCGGTGAAAAAGCCAGTGGGTTCGATGGCGGCGGGGGCTTCGGATTGGCGCGGATCGTATTGCATGAGGTGCTAGTTCTTTCTGCGATCGAGGTTGCGATTAAATGATTGCGCGGTCCGACCGATATTCTGAATTAGGAAGCAGCATGATGTCATCGGCAAAAATCCTCAAGCCCGATACGCCGCCCAAACGACGCGCGCCGCACTTCCCGGCGCTGCGTTCTCGACTACGCCTTTGGCTGTTTCCAGCGCGGCACCTTCTTGCGATTTGGCATGCCGTCGCCAAGCAGCGTCCGGCCGCCGAGCGGAAACTTTTTCGGCGGCACCGCGCCTAGGATCATAAAGACCACGTCTTTTTTCGAATCGTTGCCGATGGCGCACCAGACAGTGGCCGCCACCCGCACCGCCGTTCCCTCCGGCATTTTGATCCGTTTACCGTTGAGTATTATCGTGCCGTCGCCTTTGAGGGCGATGAAAACTTCTTCCTGAACCTTGTGGCGGTGCACGTAGGTCGCGCCCTGGCCGGGCTTGATGCGCACGTAACTAAAGCCCACGCCTTTGCAGCCCATGGGTCTGGAAAGAAATTCCTTCTCGACCACTTTGCCGATGGGCATGAAGATCTTGCTGTAACCGGTTGCCATACTTCCTCCTCGCCCGCGATATTGTCGGCGCGGTTGACTTGCACCCGACTATCAGGAAAATAACTTTTCACAGGGGCGAAAGGCAACCGATCCCGCGAAATGTTTCATCGCTACGACTACGAAGCGGAGTTTTACCCGGACTTGAGCCGCTTGCCGCTCGATTTGCGCCGCAAGCTCGATGTCACCGGCGTCAAGCTTGGGCTCAAAGATTGGCTGGCGCTGAGCTTCGAAGAGCGCAGCGTGCTTTGCCATCTGCCCTGCGACAACGCGGAAGAATGTCAAGTCTTCGCCAACTATCTCGACTTTCTGTCGCACAAATATCGCAATGAACCAATCAGCCGCATCGCGCCCAGCGATCCTGCGCTGTGGAGTGAATTATCGGTGCCGCATGCGGTACGCGAACGGAGCGACGCCGTCACCGTCGATCGCTGGCGCGGCTGGCCGTCTCATGATCGCTATGCGCTCTACAAAACCGCAACATCCAAAAGCCAACCCGATGCCTTCGAGCTGGTCTTGAAGCAACTCTCTGGCAACTAACGCCTACCAACTAAAAACTGCCGTGAAATCCAACGACACGCTGCTCTGGCGCATCGTTCCCTGCGATCTCAAACGTGTTAATTTAGCGCCGCGACAATCCGGTCTTCAGCGAACCGGACTACAATGCCGAAGTGTGACTAAAAAGGCGTGAGAAAATTTCGAGAATTGTCGCTGGGGAATTGCTATAGTAAGCTCACTTGGTCGCAGCGAGTCGATTCAAAATTTGCCGATCAACCAGTCTGCGTGCTGTCTAGAGAACTCTTGATCAAAAACAAGCTGACAGCGGCAAGACCGCAGGACCTAGCCGATGTCGAAAGATTAAAAAGAAAAATCACCTCATAACGAAAGACTGACCTTTGTCGCTAACGATTTTTTTCATAATGGTCGCCGCGGCCGCACTGAGCGGCGCACAATTTGGTCCAGGCCCATGGTACATGGCGTTGCACAAACCCGCTTGGACTCCACCGAACTGGCTCTTCGCACCGGTTTGGACGGCGCTGTATATCGCCATTGCCGTTGCCGGTTGGTCTCTGTGGCGTTCCAAAGCTATTAGCATCACCAAACCCATCCTGATTTGGTTACTGCAGTTGATTCTAAACGCTCTCTGGTCATGGCTCTTCTTTGGACTGCACCGCCCAGATCTCGCATTGATCGATATCATCGCGTTGCTGGCGGCGATCTGCTGCTTTATCGCGACGGCCCACAAAGCTAGCCAAACCGCCGCGTGGCTATTTCTTCCCTATGCCCTTTGGGTGGCAATTGCCGCGGCGCTAAATTTGGCGATCTGGCGGCTGAACTAACAAACATTCAGTGACACATGGCAGAGGTTTCAAATGACTGAAATGCTTTTCCCGCGCTTCTCGGAAACTGAATACGGGCGCCGTTACGACGCCATCCGCGATGCCATGAAAAGAGAAAACCTCGACGCACTGTTGATCTCCGGTGCGCGCGGCTCGTCGGAGGTCGCCTATCTCTCGAACTACCAAGCGCAGTCGCCCTGCTGGATGATATTTCCGCGCGAAGGCGATGCCACGGTCTTGATCCATTATTTCAATCATCAACCTTGCGCCAAAGCGCAGTCGATCGTCGACGATGTCCGATGGTACGGGCCGACGCCGATGCCGACGTTGGTCGAAGAGATTCGCAAGCGCGGACTGAGCAAAAGCAAAATCGGCCTGGTCAGCATGCGCGCCATGGCGTACGGCAGCGTGACCGAATTGCTGCGCCAGTTTCCAGAAGCGGATTTCGTCGAGTTCGGCCCGCAGTTCGGCAGAATACGCCGCGTGCGCAGCGAAGCAGAGCTGGTCTATCTTCGCAAAAGCGGCTATCTCACCGACCTCGCTTGCGAAGCGTTGGAAAACAACCTACGGCCCGGCCTGACGGAACAAGATGTTCTCTCGATCGTCTACAACGCCTACGTGAAAAACGGCGGCGATCCGGGCATCCACTTCATCGCGTCAACGAACATGGACAACCCCGACCGCTTCGTCCCCTGGCAGCGTCAGACATCACGCGTGCTCGAAAAAGGTAGCATCGTCATCACCGAACTCACCGTCAGTTACTGGGGCTACTCGACGCAAATCCATCGCCCCTTCGCGATCGGCAAAGAACCTGCGCCGATTTACCGCAAACTCTTCGACGCCGCCTACGAATGCTACGAAAGCGTGCGCAAAGTTTGCAAACCCGGCACCACTAGCGAACAGATCGTCGCGGCAACATCAGCCATCGAAGATAACGGATTCACCAGCTATGACAGCGTCTTTCACGGCGAAGCCGGTAAATCTCCCGAGCTTGGCACGAAATCAGCAACTCATCCGCTAGAAAAATGGACGCTCGAAGAAAACATGGTTCATGTCATTCAACCCAATCCGGTCACCAAAGATTTTACGGCGGGCTTGCAGCTCGGCGCCGCCGTCGTGGTAAAACCGAATGGCGGCGAGGCGCTGCACGACTATCCGTTTAAATTTTCCGTATGCGGGTGAAATCGATTTATGAAAAAACGTAATGACTGAACCAACCGTCGAAATTCTCGCCTTCGACGTTTTCGGCGCCGTCGTCGATTGGCGCTCAAGCGTAATCGCCGAAATCGAACAGCTCGCCAAAGCCAAAGGTCTCGACATCGACTGTGCCGCCTTCGCTGACGCTTGGCGGGCGATTTATCGGCCCTACATGGACAAAGTGCAGAACGGCGAACTGCCGTGGACGAAGTTGGACGATCTCCATCGCATGATGCTCGCCGAGACGCTGAAAAAGTTCGACATACTGAAACTCAGCGATGACGAGAAAGAAAATCTCAATCGCGTCTGGCATCGGCTCAACCCCTGGCCGGATTCCGTGCCGGGACTGCAACGGCTGAAATCGAGATTCGTCATCACGACGCTGTCCAACGGTAATATTTCGCTATTAACAAACATGGCCAAACACGCCGGCCTGCCGTGGGATTGCATCCTATCGGCGGAAAACGTGCGCCGCTACAAACCGGCGCCGGAAGTCTATCTATTACCGCTCCGACTCTTCGATCTCAAACCCGAAGAGGTCATGATGGTCGCCGCGCATGAACATGATCTGCAATCCGCGAGTAAACATGGACTGCGCACGGCATATGTACATCGGCGGATGGACCGTGGACAGGGAAAAGAATCGGCCTAGCCCCCGGCAGGAAGATTCGACATCTTAACCGCTGACTTTTTAGATCTTGCCAAGCAACTTGGCGTTTAACCGAAGGAGCTATCTTGTTTGCACGAGCTTTGACAATCGTTTTAATTCTAGCTTTCTCCGTCCTCGGACTAGGCCGCGCAGAAGCCCAGCGCCTGCGCGCCGCCAGCGGCGGGCTTTCGGTGATCCATTCGCTGCTCTGGGTCACCTACGACCAGAAGCTTTTGAAAAAGTACGGATTCGATTTGGAATACATCGCCATCGAGAACGGCACGGTGGGCATGCAGGCATTGATTGCCAACGAAGCGCAGTTTCTTTTTTCCACCTCGTCCCTCGCCGTGAGCGCCAACCTACGAGGCTCGGACATCGCCGTGGTCGGCGGCGGATTGAACTTCATTCCCGACAAACTGATCGTCCGACCGGAGATCAAGCAGCCGGAAGATCTCGCCGGCAAACGTTTGGCGATCAGCCGCTTCGGCTCGTCGTCCGAAGTCAGCGCCAAGCTCACGCTGGAAAAAGTCGGCGTCAAACCGGAAAGTGTTTCGTTGATTCAGCTAGGCGGCGTTTCCACGCGCCAAGCGGCATTGATGGCCGGCCAAGTCCAAGCGACGATTTTGAGCGATCCCCAGGCGACGGCGGCGGTCAATGCCGGCATGAAACTTTGGGTCGACTTATCCGAGAGCAAATGGGGCCTGCCGCGCTTTTGCTTCAACTGCTTCATGGCGAAGCGGAGCTTTCTCGAATCGAATCGCGCCGCCGCCATCGGCTTTCTCAAGGCGGTGATCGAAGGACTCTATCTGCTTAAAAAAGACAAACCTCTCGGCGTACGGCTGATCAAGAAATATTTGCGTCTGAACGACGAAGCGGCGTCCATCGGTTACGACTTCTATATCGCCAAACATGGCGAAGGTCTGCTCAGTCTGCCGGAGCGCAAGGGAATGGAATTTGTCATCGCCGAAACCGCCAAAACCAATCCCGCCGCGGCCAAGGCGACGCCGGAAAGTCAGCGCCTGGTGGAAGGAAGCTTGCTAGATGAGATTAAAGCCAGCGGCTTTGTCGAGCGCTTCAAGTAATCGATCCAAGCGAAAAGCAGATGGCAAATCACCGACTCTTTCACCCAGCGATCCCTACAAATAGAGAAGTCTGCGCGCCATTGTCGGTAGAACCAAGAAAGGTGGGCGCATGCAGTTGAATCGAGAATCGCTCAAAGATATCTTGATCACCGTCGTCCTGCCGCTGCTCGCGGTGACCGGCGCATTCTGGGTCGCCGCCAAATTCGTCAAGCCCGCGCCGCCCGATAGTTTTGTTATGACTACCGGTGCCGATGGCGGCGCTTATCATCTGTTCGCGCAACGCTACCGCGACATTCTCAAACGGGAAAAGATCACGGTTACGCTGAAACCGTCGGCGGGCTCCATCGACAATTTGCAGCGCTTACAGAAGAGCGACAGCGGTTTTGACGTTGGCTTGATTCAGGCCGGCGTCGTTCTCGGTGAACCGCCCGCGGGCCTGCGTTCCCTCGGCGCGGTGGCTTACGAACCGTTGTGGATTTTTTATCGCGGCAAAGAAGACCTCGACAAACTGAGTCAGCTCGCCGGCAAGCGCGTCGCCGTCGGCGCCGAAGGCAGCGGCACCCGCGCCCTCGCGCTGCAATTATTAAAAATTAGCGGCATCGACGGCTCGACCAGCGAACTGTTACCGATTGGCGGCAATGAAGCGGTAAGCGCGCTCATCGAAGAATCGGTCGACGCCGCGCTGTTGGTCGCGTCAGCCGACGCGCCCACAGTGCAAACCTTGGCCAAAGCCAAAGACATCAAGCTGGCAAATTTAATCCAGGCCGAAGCGTTCACGCGCCGCTTCCCTTATCTGACCTCCATGCAGTTGCCGCGCGGAGCCGTCGACATCGCCGCCGACTTGCCGGCGCGCGACGTCACCTTGATCGCCACCACCGCCAACTTGATCGTCAAAGAAGATTTTCACCCGGCGTTGGGCTACTTGCTGCTGCAAGCCGCCAGCGAAGTCCACGGCCGCTCCGGCATGCTGCAAAAGGCCGGCGACTTTCCCGCCGCCAAGGAAATTGAATTCGTTCTCGCCGACGAAGCCAAGCGCTTTTACAAAACCGGCACGCCGTTCTTGCAGCGCTACTTGCCCTTCTGGGTGGCGAATTTAATCGAACGCATGGCAGTGTTGTTGCTGCCGCTGGTCGCCGTGCTCTTGCCGCTGTTTAAAATTCTGCCGGCGCTGATCCAATGGCGCAACAAATCGCGCCTGTTCAAATGGTACGGCGAGTTGAAATATTTGGAAGCCCAGGCCGCGGCCGACCCCGAGGTCGCGCAACTCGGCAACTATCTCCATCGTCTCGACGATATCGAAATCGGCATCAACAATACCCGGGTGAGCGCAAACTATTCCGACTACGTTTACAACCTGCGTCTCCATGTCAACCTCGTGCGTGATCGGCTGCACAGGATTACCCAACAAAGCCAAACCGGCTAGGGAGAAATACGCCATGATCAAAGGACTGCATCACAGCGCCTACCGTTGCCGCGACTCGGAACAGACGCGCAAGTTCTACGAAGATTTTCTCGGCTTGAAATTGGTCGGGTCCCTGGCGATCAAAGACCGGCCGAAACTTGCCAAGAGCAACGTGCTGCACACCTTCTTTCAGATGGACGACGGATCGTGCTTGGCATTTTTCGAAGCTCTGGACATGCCCTTCGAGTTCAAAGCGCAACAAGATTTCGACTTGCACATCGCCTTGGAAGTCGACGAACCGACGCTGCACGCGATGTTCGCCAAGGGAAAAGAACAGGGCATCGATACCCGCGGCATCGCCGACCACGGCATGGTGCACTCGATTTACTTCCGCGATCCCAACGGCTACGTCGTCGAGCTAACGACAAAAATGCCAAGCCACGACGAAGCGATGAATCCGGCAACGAACAAGGCCCGCGCGATCCTCGACGACTGGCAGCAAATGAAAGCGTAAAGCGGTATAGCATTCGAATTCTGCTTTTGCGTCCCTTTGCGTTCTTTGCGGCCAATCCTCCGATTCCGGTAGGGGACGGTCGCGACCGTCCCCTACATCGAAGCAACCTATTCCGCCAAACGCTTAAGGCGCGCGCCGAGGAAGATGTAACCGACCAGCGCCAAGACGATCGCACCCGCGGCGATGGCGATGGGCGCGCTGGTCCATTCGGCGACGAATCCTGCTTGCATGCCGCCCAACTCGCGCAAGCCGCCGCCGGTGAGACCGTAAAATCCCGACACTCGCCCACGATACGATTCCTCGACGCGTAACTGAATCGATGTATTGAGCAAGGTTTCGAACACCGTGCTGAGCGCGCCGACGACGACCAACGTGGCAAACGCAAGCCAAGCAACCGTGTTAAGCGCGAAGAAGCACAGGCAGATCGAAAACGCCAACAACAGCGCAACCAAGATCGGTCGGCGTGATCGCACGCGGCCGACTGACGCCAAGGTCAATGAACCGATGATCGTGCCAAGGCCGGGACCGGCGGAGATGAAACCGAATCCCGACGCGCCGACGTGCAGAACTTCCTTGGCGACCACCGGCAGCAAAGTAATGTAGGAGCGGCCAAAAATATTGAACAGCGCCGATACCGAGAGAAAAGTCATGATGATGCGCTCGCCGCGCACGTAGGTAAACGCCGGCTCAAACTCTCCAACACGCTGGACTTCGGCGCCTCGACATTTTTCGGGACATGCATGCGCAGCAGCGCGCCGATGACCGCGAGATAGCTGATAACGTTGGCGTAGAAACAGCCGTCGATGCCGATGTAAGCGACGGAAACGCCGACCAGACTCGGACCGATCAATCCCGCGCCGTTCCAAGTGAGTGCGTTTAAAGCGATGGCATTGACCAACACGTCGCGATCGACCAACTGCGGCAGCAGCGCTTGGCGCACCGGCTGTTCGAAGGCCCAGGTCGTCGAAGTGATCGCGCCAAGCACGAAGATATGCCAGACGCGGATCGAATCGGTCGAGATCAGCAGCGCCAACACCAGCGCGGTCAGCGCGGCGATGATTTGAATCGCCAGCAACACCTTGCGCCGGTCGATACGATCGGACATGACGCCGCCGAGAATAAAAAAGCTCAGCAGCAAGACCATGCGCAGCGAACTGAACAGACCAAGATAAAGCGGCGACGCGGTGAGATCGAAGAGCAGCCAGCCCATGGCGATGCTCTGCATCCATGAGCCGACGTTGGAGACGAAGTAGCTCGACCAAAACCAAAAATAGTTGGGATAACTGAGTGCGCGAAAGGCGCCGGAGCTGCGATCGAATTTCAAATCATTGCCAGATCAAGTGGATTGTTTAAGTGAAAGCCCGGAACATCGAACTCGATACACGCGTCACGGAACCTTGTAGCCCAACTCCTTCGCCACTTCTCGGGCGATGCGGTCGTCGGCGATCTCGTCGAAGGCGACCTTGCGATCGGTGAATTGACCGGCGGCTTGGAGCGACTTCATAATCAAGTCCATCCCCTCGTGCGTCGGCACGCCGCTACCGCTGACGGTCTTTTTAAGAGCGTCGTAAGTGTCCTCCGCCGCCTCTTTATCGACCTGCAAGTATTTCAACATCAGCGCCGTGGCTTTTTCCTTGGAGCGCAGCACTTCTTGCTTGGCCAATTGCAGCGAGCGCAGCACGCGCTTTACTTCGTCGGGACGGTTGCGGAGCGTCGACACCATGGTGGTCAAGCCGCCCAGCGGCATTTTTACTTTCGAGCCGACATCGAGCACTTCGCGAAAACGTTTCTTCTTAGCGTAAAAATCGAAGGGCGGGCTGAACATCGCCGCCTCGACAGTGCCGGTTTCCAACGCCGGCAGCATCTGCGCCGCACCGAGCACGACGTAAACGAAATTCTTCGGATTCTCCCCGGCGGCTTCGAGGGCGATCTGCAGGGCGACATGTGACGTGCCGCCGAGCCCCGTGATACCGATTTTCTTGCCGCGCAGATCGCGCAGATTCGGTATCTCGGGGCGGGCCATCAGGGAATAAATCAACTGGTCCGAGGCAAACCACACGCCGCGCGACTGCATGCCGCGCAAAGTGGCGGTTACGGAAGCCGGCCCGACGCCGGTGAAATATTGAATCTCGTTGGCCATCATCGCCATATTGCCGATCTGCGAACGGATCTGCACGATCTCGACATGCAACCCGTTCTCCTCGAAAATCTTCCATTGAATTCCGCCGTACAAAGCCAAACAGCAAATACCGCCGCTCGGATAGGCGACACGGATTTTACGCAGCTCCTGCGCGCTCGCCGCCGCGGCGAACCCGCCAAGCAAGGCGATGACGATCGCCCGACGAAACAATTTTCTGTGCATAGTGCGCTCCCTGCCTCCGGTTTATGCCATCGTTGTAAGTCCGTCAAATGATCCGCCTTTGGGGTGTGTTTCATTTTGTTTTTAACATCGCATCTCACTGTAGGGGCCGACCTGCGTGTCGGCCCTCTGAACGGGCGGACACATAGGTCCGCCTCTACAAATTCAGGCGAAACTGAATCACTACCCGCCTTTGGCATTAGTTGACAGTCTCCTCACGCCCATGTTTAGTGACCGTCATGCGCAGCAAGATTTTCTTTCTGGCCCTGCTCCTGCTCTTTGACAGTTCCCCAGCGTTCGCCCAACTGAAAAAAGTTCGCTTCTCGGTGAGCGCCGCATCCATCGCCGAACTGCCCTTTCGCATCGCCCATGTCAAAGGCTTCTATCGCGAAGAAGGGCTCGACGTCGAAGTGATCTTCATTCGCGGCGCGGTGGGCATGCAGGCGTTGCTCGGCGGCTCGGTGGATTTCACCTCGGCGTCGGGCTCGACCATCGCGGCGGCTGTGCGCGGTATCCCAGTGAAATTAGTTTTCATCGCCTCGGCCAAACCGCAGTTCGACATGGTCGCGCAAAAAGAGATTCGCTCGATGAACGACCTCAAAGGCAAATTCGTCGGCATCTCGTCGCGCGGCGGCGCCATCGATTTGCTTACTCAACTGATGGTCCAGAAACATGGCTTAACGCCGAACAAAGACGTCACCAGCCTGGTCATCGGCGGGCAAGAAGACACGGTGCTGGCGCTGCGCGCCGGCCGCATCGCCGCGGCGTTATTGACTCCGCCCCGGCCGTTGATATTGCAGCGCGAAGGTTTTAACCGCATCGGCTATTCCGGCGACTACATGCCGACCTACCCGAGCGGCGGCATCGGCGTCACCGATGAGACGATCAAGAGCAAAACGCCGGAACTGCAAGCCTTCGTCAAAGCCAGCGTGCGCGGCTTGCAATACGCCCGGCAAAATCGCGCCGACGCGAAAAAGCTCGTCGCCGATTATTTCGCCATCAAAGACGCCGCCCTGGCCGAGCAATTTTTCGACTTGTACTTGAGCCGCCTGCCGGTGAACGGTTCCGCCGACGAAGCCTGGATGAAAGGCGCCATCGAGTTCACTCAAAAGAGTTTAGGCGACGCATCCAAGGAAGCGAGCATGAGTCAAGTTTTCGATTTCAGTTTCGTGAATCGTGCGGTGCGATAAAGATTGCCCTCTCCCATCGGAATGGGCGAGGGAGTCGGAATCGATTTTGTTCCCTCGACCGCAACGCGGGAGAGGGTTAGGGTGAGGGCAGCAAAATAAAGATTCTGAGTATGCCAACCAGCCCCACACACACTCCCGTTCTCATCGCCGGCGCCGGCCCAGTTGGTCTCGCCCTCGCCAGTGAACTCGCTTATCGAAATATTCGCTGCTTAGTCGTCGAACAAACCGACGGCAGCGTCGACTTTCCGACGACCAACTTGGCCAACACCCGCACCGTCGAACACCTGCGCCGCTGGGGCCTCGCCGATCGTATGCGCTACCAATCCGGCTATCCCACCGACTATCCGCGCAATTATTTATTCGTCACGCGCATGGATGGCCATCTGATCGCCCGCTTCGATCATCCGGCCAACGGCGCGCCCGACGCGCGTTCGCCCTACAGCCCCGAAGGCCGGTTGTGGATTTCCAAACCCTACTTCGATCCGGTTTTGCGCGCCCATGTCGCGACGCTGCCGCAGGTCGAAGTGCGCTACGAGACTTCGTTCGAATCGTTTCAGCAAAACGACAACGGCGTCAGTGCCAAAGTCCTCGACAAAAAAACCGGTAGGAGCGAAATCATCGAAGCCGATTATCTCGTCGGCTGCGACGGCGGCCGGAGCAACATTCGCCGCGCCATCGAGATAAAATACGCCGGAGTTTTTTCCCAAGGCATGAACGTCGCCGTGCTGTTTCGCTCGCCGTTGTTGAAATTAATTACCCACGGCCCGGCGGTGCAGTATCAAATCATCAACGCCCAGTTGAACGGCGCCATCGCCGCCGTCGACGGCAAAGAACTTTGGCGTTTGAACATCCGCAACGTCAAACAAGAGCAGATCGATGGCTTGAACGCGCCGGAAAAACTGAGCTTCGCCCTCGGGCCGGACATTCCGTTTGAGTTGCTCGCCGTGCGCCCCTGGACCGGCCACTGCGTGGTCGCCGACAGTTACCAAAAAGGCCGAGTCTTTCTCGCCGGCGACGCGGCGCATTTGAACTGGCCCGCCGGCGGCTTCGGCATGAACACCGGCGTCGGCGACGCCGTCGACATCGGCTGGAAGCTCGCCGCCGTGCTCCAAGGCTGGGGCGGCGCGAATTTGTTAAATAGCTACACCGCGGAAAGAAAACCCATCGCCATGATCAACGTCAACGAAGCCGCCGAAATGCGCGCCAGCTTCGACAACCAAACGCCCTTCGCGCCGCAAATCGGCGACGACAGCGACGAAGGTCAAGCGCTGCGCGAAAAAGCCCGCGCCGCGATCATGCGCACCCGGGCGAAAGAATTTCAGCACGACTCGGTCGGCATCGAACTCGGCTACCGCTACGAGAACTCACCGATCTGCGTCGCCGACGGCACGCCCGCGCCGGAACTCGACCACGGCCTCTACGTCGCATCAACTTGGCCCGGCGCCCGCGCGCCCCACGTCCAACTAAAAGACGGCCGCTCGACGCTAGATCTTTATGGCAAAACTTTTGTTCTGTTGAATTTCTCCGCCACGAACACGACCACGATCACGAACAGCGCCAAGCAAGTCGGCTTGCCGCTGGAAGTAATAGCCATCGATGAACCGACGGTACGCGAAATCTACGAACACGATTTAGTCCTAGTCCGCCCCGACGGCCACGTCGCCTGGCGAGGCAATTCAATTCTAGCGAACCTCACCAAAATCATCGACAAAGTCCGCGGCGTAATATGAGCGTCATAGTTTTCATCCTAATCCGATCCGACGTCCTTCCCCTTGACGGGGAAGGAATGAGCAAGGGGTGCGCAAAATATTTTAATAGCTTGCGCAGCACCCCTATCCTAACCTTCCACCGTCGAGGGGGAAGGAATAAGATTCGAAATCAATGAACAAACATATTCAAAACTTTTTACGGATCACGCTACTGCTCGGCGCCTTCGCATCTTCAACACACGCGGCGACAAAAGTTTCTTTCCCCTTTACACCCATCAGCGCCGCCAGTTTGCCCTGGTGGATGGCCAAGGAATCGCACTTCTACGAAAAATACGGCCTCGACGTGGACATGATCTACGTCGGCGCGTCGCCGGTGATCATCCAAGCGATGCTCGGCGGCCAAGCCTTCATCGGCGCCGGCGGCGGACCGCCGTTGGTCGGCAATGTTTTGCAAGGCGGCGACATCGTCCAGGTCGCCACCACCGTGCCCTACGCGATTCAATCGCTGATCGTCAAAGCGGAAATCAAAACGCCCACCGATTTGGCCGGTAAACGAATCGCCATCAGCCGCCTCGGCGCGATTCCCCATTTCACGCTCCAAGCGATCGTCAAAATGCACAACGTTCAAGGTATCAACATCGTACAAACCGGCACGACCACGCAGGCGATCGCGAGTTTGTCCCAAGGCCTGGTCGACGGCATGATCACCTCGGCGCCGTTCACGTTTCGCATGATGAAAGATGGCTATAGAGAACTGGTCGGACCAAAAGATTTCAAAAAAGCCGGCGTGGAATTTTTGATCCAAGGATTGGTCGCGCGCAAATCCATCGCCGCGAAAAACCGTGAAGCGACCGTCGCCATGATCAAAGCGACCATGGAAGGAATCAAACAAATCTTCGTCAACGAGAAGCTGACCAAGTCCGTGCTCGCCAAATACACCCGCCAAACCGACCCAGAAATCCTCGATCAAACCTACAAATTCGCCCTCGATATTTTCGTCAAAGACCCAACCGTCACGCCCAGCTCGATCCAACCGATCGTGCAGCAGTCCGCGCAGTTCAACCTCGTCGACGCCAAAGCAGCCAACAGCACGCCGCTGAGCGCCTACTACGACAACGGCTATATCGAAGAGATAAAACGGAGCGGATGGTTGGCGGAATTGTGGCGGTGAACCAACCATTGCTGAACAGATCCCGCGTTGACCAAGTCGGCAGCCTGCTCCGCCCGCAAGCTCTGAAGGACGCATACGTCCGCCACGGCAATGGCGAAATGGGCGACGACGAATTGACGCAAGTTCAAGACGAGTCGGTCAAAGAGTTAATCGCCAAGCAAGACGCTCAGGGCCTTTCGAACCTCACCGACGGCGAATACCGCCGGCTCAATTTTCAAGACAGCTTCGTCGATTCGGTGGCAGGATTTGTTCCTAAGAAACAAACCTTGCAGTTTCAGGAGAGCCGCACCGTCGGCGGAGAGGCGTTGCAGCGATGGCAACCGGACTCGGCGAAGACCGATCCCGCACTGCAATATTGGCGGCCGCTCGCTGAGAGATTACGACTGTCGACGAACGTTCCGCTGAAAGAATGGCAGTCCGCCTCGGCGCTGACCAAGAAGCCCGTCAAAGTCACGCTCATCGCCACCGACCGCATCTGCGAAAACTTTCAGCGGCAAAATGCAGCGGGCGTCTACGCCAACGCCGACGAATATCGCGCCGATGTGATCGCCATTGAGCGCGAGATCGTCAAGCAACTGGCCGACGCCGGTTGTCCGTACATCCAACACGACGCGCCGAGCTACACCGCTTATGTCGACGCCAAATCGCTGGAGCGCATGCGCGCCTTGGGCATCGATCCGATGCAACAGATGACCCAATCGATTGACGCGGACAATGCCGTGACCGATGGAATTTCTGGCGTCACCTTCGGCATCCATCTTTGCCGCGGCAATGTGCGCAGCATGTGGCACCGTGAAGGCGGCTACGACGCCATCGCCGAGAAGCTGTTCACCAGTTTGCGCCACGATAGATTGCTTCTGGAATACGACACCGAACGCGCCGGCACCTTTGCGCCATTGAGATTTATCCCGAAGGATAAGATCGTCGTCCTCGGTTTGGTCAGTAGTAAGGTACCGGAATTGGAATCGGCAGATGAGTTGAAGCGACGCATCGACGAAGCCAGCCATTACATCCCACTCGATCAGCTCGCGCTGAGTCCGCAATGTGGATTTTCGTCTAACATCGTCGGCAATTTACTCGGCGAAGACGACCAGTGGCGTAAGTTGGAACTGATCCAACAAGTCGCCGCGGATGTGTGGGGAACACGAAATTAAGAATTTTCCCGCAAAGGCGCAAAGACGCAAAGTATCGATCAGGCCCTCACCCCTGCCCTCTCCCATCGGAATGGTCGAGGGAGTTAAAGTTTTTCCGAAATTCGCGCCTTTGCGCTCCTTCGATGAACTCAGGACAGGCTTTGCGGGAGAAATCTTTGCTCCGAATCCAATCAGAATTTACACCCGCGCCGTCCGCCACGCCGTTAGGTCGCCAACTCGCGCGGCTCGACTGCTCAGTCATTTCGAGCGCATCGCTTAGTAACTCCATTCACAGCAGTGTATTAAACAGGCTCCATAGTCGGTGAGAGGCATGTCTCCTAGTAACGACTTTCTAACCAATTGACAGCAACGCCGCCTATCGACTAATGTGCAGTTAAATTTTGAATTCGACCCAAGGAGGATCGAGCAATGGCTATTGCAAGTGATTTGATTATTTCGTCTGACTCCCATGTCATGGAACCCGTAGACCTGTGGAAAAAAGGTGTTGAGGCAAAGTACCGCGACGCGGCGCCGCTGTTTCCGCCCCATCAAGTCGGCGAAGGATTTCAGAAGCACGCCGGCGGCTGGGACCCGCACGCGCGCATGAAGGAGATGGAAACCGACGGCCTGAGCGCCGAAGTGCTCTATCCGACGCTCGGTCTCGATCTGTTCGGCATGGACGATGCCGGTCTGCAAGAAGCCTGCTTTCGCACCTACAACGACTGGCTGATCGAGTATTGCAGCGCCAACACCGACAGGCTGATCGGCATCCCGGCCATCGCGGTTTACAACACCGACAACGGCATCAAAGAATTGGAACGCTGCCGCAAAGCCGGATTGAAAGGCGCGCTCATCTGGCAGGCGCCGCACAAGGATTTGCCGTTCACGTCCAATCACTACGACAAATTCTGGTCGGCGTGCGAAAGTTTAGACGCGCCGGTGAGCCTGCATATTCTAACCGGCCATAGCTACAACAAAGACAAAAACCGCAAGGGCGTCGAACGCTACCGCGGCAGCGTCAATTTGAAATTGATAGACATCGCCAACGCGCTCTTCGACCTGGTTTTCTGCGGCGTGCTCGAAAGACATCCCAAACTAAAAATAGTCTCGGTGGAAAACGAAGTGGGCTGGATGCCGTGGATCTTTCAGCAGTGGGACTACTATTACAATCGTTTCAAGAAAGAGAATCCACCGGCGTTCTCACGCAATCCGAGCAGCTACGTCAAGGATCAGATTTTCTCCTGCTTCTTCAACGATCACGTGTGCGGCGAAAACCTCGGCTTCTGGGGCCAAGACACGGTCATGTGGTCCAACGACTTTCCGCATCCCAACTCGACTTGGCCCAACTCGCGCAAGATCATCGAACGCGACCTCGGCCACCTGCCGGCTGAAGTGCAGCGTAAAGTCGTCTGCGACAACGTCTGCCGGCTCTACGACATCGACGCCGCCAAACTGCCACGGGTGCAGAAACAAGCCGCGTAAAAATAATTAGCCGCAAAGAACGCAAAAGGCACAAAAAAGAAACAATTCTTTTTTTGTGTTCTTTGCGTTCTTTGCGGCCAACCCTCCGGACTCTTCATGTATACACTCAAGCAATTCATCCAAGACTTGGATCAGATCACTAGCCGCTATACCGAGGCGGAGAAGATCGTCGCGGTGGCCGCGCCGCTGCTCAAAGAGCTGGTGCAAAATTCCAACTGCATCGAAGCGCAGTACAAACGCCACGGCGGCAAGACCTACGGCCGCTACATGCTGCACCGCGCGCCGCGCTTCAACGTCACTTCGGTGGTCTGGGGTCCCGGCGACGGCGCCAAGGCGCATAACCATGACACTTGGGGACTGGTCGGCGTGGTTGAGAATGAACTGCAAAAAACCCGCTTCAAGCGGCGCGACGACAGTAGCAAAGAGGGCTACGCCGACCTAGAAGCGATCGGCATCAACAGCAACAAGGCAGGCATGGTCTCCACCCTGATCGCGCCCGACAACGACATCCACGAGATGCTCAACACCACGCTAAAAAACACCGTCGAAGTGCATGTCTACGGCAAAGACCTGGCCAACATGCAGCGGCTGCAATTCGACGTGGCAAATAAGTCAGTGAAGTTTATCGCCAGCGCGAAATACGACAACTGCTGATGCTGTGGCAGCTTGCGAAAATCTATTTCTGACTTCTGAACACTGACCTCGGTCATTGGATCACCGTCGTTGCCTTCATCAGCGTCCACTGCGGCATCGTCAGGCCGATCTGCTTCGCCGTTTTCAGGTTGATGACGAACTCAAACCTCATCGGCCGCTCCACCGGGAGATCAGCAGGCTTGGCTCCCTTCAAAATTCTGTCCACTAAATATGCGACGCGCCGGTCCCTGTCCGCTTGGTCCGCCCCGTAGAACATAAGCCCGCCGACATCTACATATTGTCTACCGCCGGCCATCGACGGCAACCGACTCTTTAACGCAAAGTCCGCGATCCGTTTTTGGTTAGCAGCTATTAGCGGGCCCCTCATCACGCAGAGTGCATCCGGACGCTGTTTTTTCAGCGCAGCAAAGACCTTCTCGAAATCGTCCGCCCTGCGGACCTCCCAAGGTTGAATAGTCAGCTTCAGCGCACGCGCTGCGACCGGGAGAATCTCTTTCACCTCGAGTGCAGCACCCGTAGCGGCCGGATCGTAGAGAACCGCGACTCGGACAGCTTTTGGAACGGCTTCTTTGAGCAGCTCCAGATGCTTCCCGCCTAGTTCTCCGCCGAAGCTTGTAATGCCGGTGACGTTGCCGCCTGGATGGGCAAGACTATCAACCAAGCCCGCCTCAACCGGATCGATACCTTCGCCTGTCATAACAATAGGAATCGTCTTGGTCGCATTCTTGGCCGCTCGGGTCGGCGGGGCGCCTCCTGTTATGATGATATCAACCTTGAGACGCACCAGCTCGGCCGCAAGCTCAGGAAGCCGATCGAGCTTCCCCTCCGCATATCGGTACTCGGTGGCGATGTTCTGTCCTTCGATGTAGCCACGCTCGCGCAGCGCCAGCCGAATTGCCTCGGCACGGGTGGAATTACTAGCTGCAGATAGATACCCTATCCGCCAGACTCTCCCTGTCTGCTGCGCCCGAGCCGCAACGGGAAGAGCCAAGAGCATCGAGCAAAAAGCTCGCCGAGTGATTTTTTTGTGCATCAGTTTCCCCGTTTCTTCTTCCTCTCCCGCTGGGAGAGGATAGAGGTGAGGGCGACCGAGTCGGATTTGCCCTCACCCTCTCCCTCTCCCAGCGGGAGAGGGAATCGATCGCCAGACTTCAGTGTTTGAGCTTCAGTTCCCAATCCAGATATTTCTGCATGTCTTCCTTATTACCGCGAATCGAAGGCGACAGCACCACGTCGTTCGGCGGCACCAGATAATCATGCAGGCCCGAATCAGCTCGGTAACCCGCCGCGCTCCAAGCGCGCAATCCACCTTCGAGAACTGAAACATTACTGTAGCCGACTTCCGCCAGTTGTCGCGCGGCGAAAACCGACAGCACGCCGTCGCGACAAGTAAGGACAATCGACTGTGCGCGATCGCTATACAGCGCCGGCAATTTGATATCGATCCAACCGCGTGAGATCCACTTAGCGCCGGGAATATGACTACTTTCGTATTCGAGACTCGTACTGACATCGATCAGCGCGCTGGATGCCGATTCTATGATGTCATGCAGCCCCGCCGCATCCATCAAGCGTGCTGCAGATTTCGCGCCGCCGAATCCCTGCGGTTCCGCCGACGACGCGCCGATCGCAAGCTGCTGCCCAGCAGCCGTCCATGCATCCAACCCACCCTGCAGAAAGAAAACGTTCTTGAAACCCATCTGCCGATACCAATACGCCGTCATCACCGCCCGCGCCGAATGTTTGCTAATAAAAATAATTGGCGCATTGCGCACCGGCACGAAATCGTCGGCGCGCTGCACCGCCTGACCGCCGGGCACGTTAATCGAACCGCGCACATGGTCGCAAGCGAATTCCTCTGCTGAACGCACATCGATGACGTAGCTGGCTCCTGCGCGCGCGCGGATTAAATCTTCCACCGTCATCGCAGCGAGCCCTTCCTCCGCGGCGATTGTCAACGCGGTGGTCAATGCTTGCGTGTCGCTCGCCGGCGCCGCCGGTCCGCGGCGCACCGGTTTGTTTTCCAATTCATATCCCGCCAACACCCAGCCCATGGTGCCGTTGCGCAGCGCGCGCACGTTGGTCAAGCCCAAGCGTTGCAATGCCGCGGCGCCGATAATGCTGCGCGTACGCCCGGCGCAGTTGACGATGACCGCCGGCTTTTGCCGCAACTTTTCGACCCAATGAATTAACTCGCCGCCGGGAACATTCAAGCCGCCGGGAATGCAGAACCTGCCGTACTCTTCCGGCGTGCGCATGTCGAGGATCATTAAGTCGGCAGCGCTGTCAATCAAGCTTTTCAATTCCTCCGGCGACAGGTCCGGCACGTTGCGATCGTGATGCACTCTTTCCCCGAACGCCTTGCTCGGCACGTTGACGCCGCTCACCGTTTCACGCCCATCGCTCTGCCACGCGCTCAATCCGCCATCGACAATTGAAACCTGCTCATAGCCAAGCTGCGCGAATGTTTGCGCCGCCAAACCAGCGCGCTGGCCGCCCTCGTCGTAAACCACGATTGGAATATTTCCGCGCGGCACCAACTCAGCGAGGCGGAACTCGATCTGGCTGCGCGGCAGCGAAGTCGTGTTGGGAATTTGGCAATCGTTATACTCGCCGCGCTCGCGCACGTCGAAGACCGCGAACAAGCCGTCCGACGCCATCAACTGAGCCACACCTTCGCAGGAAATCGTTTCGATCATCGCTTCACCTTGGCCTTGGAGAATAACTTGAACGCCAATGCAGATTCTGTTCTACTTGACCCATCGGTAAATTCAAGCTGAAGCTTTGCGGAGGAACTCATGGCGGCGATTCATGACAAATTTAATGGTCTGTTTATTCCGTACGTCACACCGTTTAACCAAGACGGATCCTTGGACTCCGATAGTTTGACGCGCCTGACCAAACATTTCGCCGCGCTTCCCGGCGTCGCCGGTCTGGTGTCGTGCGCGCGCATCGGCGAAAGCCCGGTGCTGAGCATCCAGGAAAAACGCCAAGTCTACGAAGTCTGCGGTAAGATCGCCCGCGACGCCGGTAAAGTTCACATCGCCACCATCGCGCCGCAATCCACCGACGAAGCGGTGGCGCTGATGAACGACTTGGAAAATCTCGCGGTCGATGGCGTGATGATTTTCCCGCCGCTGCTGTTCTGCTGGGGCAAGGTCGACAACAACTTGAAAGTCCGTTTCTTCGAAGATCTCGCCCGCGAAACCAAGATTCCGGTCGTGCTGTTTCAAATTCCAGTGAAGAGCTACTACTACGACCCTGACACCATCTGCCGCATCGCCCGTCTGGAAAACGTCATCGCTTTTAAAGAAGCGTCCTTCGACATCAATCTGTTCACCGACACGGTGAAGCAGCTCGAGCACGACAAGGCCGAGATGCGCGTGCTCACCGGCAACGACCGCTTCGTCGCCGAAAGCTACCAACTCGGCGCCAACGGCGCGCTCATCGGCGTCGCCAACGTCGCCACCGAAAAATGGGCCGCGTTGGATTTCGCCGGCCGCGCCGGCAAGTTCGACGAAGCGTTCCGGATTCAAAAAGAGTTGGAGTCGGTGAAAGAATTGGTCTTCGACGAACCGATCGTCGAAGCCGTGGCGCGTATCAAAGCGGTGCTGAACTACGAAGGCTTGATCAAAACCGCCGTCGTCCGCCGCCCACAGCTGGGAATTTCCGAAGCCGAAAAAAAACAACTCCTCGAAAGCTATCTCGCGCTCAAGAACAACGAGTTCCGCCCCCAAAGCGCCCATCAAGCGGCGTAATTCGGAATCGAATTTTCTCCCGCAAAGGCGCAAAGACGGCAAATTCGGAAAGAGATTATTTTCCGAAAACCTTTGCGCCTTAGCGCCTTTGCGGGAGATTTTCCGAATCAGTGAAGCTCATCGCCCCGCCCTGGAATCACCAACGCGAATAACGTGATCGTCACCGCGAGGAGCACCATGGCGCTGATCGCCAGCGACCAGTGGATGCCGATCAAGCCGCCGACCACGCCGACCGTCACACCGCTAAAGGCACGTAGGCCGTTCGTCGACGTGTTGAACAAGCCGATCAATCTGCCGCGCAGCTGCGCCGGCGCATGCAATTGCACCAACGTCTGCGCCATGGAAAGAAACGCCAGATTGAGCAGCCCGCCGAAAAACAACAAGGCCACGGAGAAATAATAATTCTGCGACGCCGCGAAGCCGATGATGGTCACGCACCACAGGATCGAACAGATCGCCGCGTTGCGCGGGTTGGCCTTGAGCAAACCGCTGCCTTCGAGAAGCAAACCGCCCACCGCCGCGCCGCCGGCGCTGGCGCCGAGCATGACGCTGTAAGCCATGTCTTGCTTGTCGTGGCCGAAGTCATGGGCAAACTCCGGCATCTGCGCTTGATAGGCATTGCCGACCAGTAACGAAGTCGCGCCGCCCAAGAGGATCATCGAAAGAATTGTTGGATTGGACGCGCTCTCGCGCAAAAGCTGCATCGCGCTGCGCAAACTGGCGCGCGGCGGTTTGACGCTGCCCGCTTCGTCCCGGCCGTGGCCTGTGTACGGCAAAAAGAACATGTAGACGATCATCGGCAGAAACATGAATGTATTGATGAACAGCCCAGCCGGCGGGCCAAATAAAAACATCGTCGCGCCGCCCACCGCCGGCCCGAACAGCACGCCGATATTGCGGCCGGTGGAATTGAGCCGCACCGCGCTCTGCAAATATTCGCGGCCGACCATGTCGTGGATGATCAGTTGGCTGCCGGGCCCGACCAAGACACCGGCCATGCCGTGAATCACCAGCAGCACGCAGGCGTGCCAAATCTGAATCGTGTCAGTGAGAAACAGAATTCCCCAGGTCAGCGAAACCGCCGCGTATATCAGCTGCGCGGTTTGAATCACGCGCCGGCAGTCGTGCCGGTCCGCCAGCGCGCCGAAATAGACGGCAAAAAACAGAAACGGCGTCCAGTGGCTGATCACCGCGAAACCGCCGAGCACCGGCGAGTGAAACTTTTGAAACAGCAGCCAGTAACTGATCACATGCTCGATGTTGTCGCCCATCTGCGACAACATGGTGACGAAAAAATATCTGCGGTAATCCCGATGATGCAGCGCCGCAAAGGCCATGCGCCCGGCGGATTTCGCAGCCGGATTGTCAGTTGAATTGGAATTTGTCGCCATCGTCAATCGCAAGACGGAGAGTTAAGATCGAGACCGCCGGTTCGTTTCCTTCGCTGTCTCACGTCTCGATCTTGCGCGCCGGTCCGGGCACGGCGAAGGCGAACAGCGCCAGTGTAATCGCCATCAGCACCATGGCGCTCAACGCCAGCGACCAATGAACGCCGATCAAACCGCCGACCACACCGACGGTGAGGCCGCTGAAGGCTTTGAAGCCCATGCTGGTCATGGAGTAGAGACCGATCACGCGGCCGCGCAGTTGCGGCGGCGAGCGCAGTTGCACGATGGTCTGAGCCATCGATGAAAAAGTCAGGTTGAGTATTCCCGCCAGAAACAATAGCGCCAAGGACATCGCGTAATTCGATGACAACGCGAAAGCCGCGATGACGACACACCAAAGAATCGCGCTGACGATCGCGGTCTTCACATTGGGCGGCAACCAAGATCGCCCTTCGAGGAGAAAACCGCCGACCACCGCGCCCGCGGCATTGGCGCCGAGCAACGCGCTATAGGCGAAGTCGGCTTTGTCGGTGCCAAGGTCATGGGCAAATTCCGGCATGGTCGCTTGAAAGGCCGTGCCGACGAAAAACGACACGCAGCCGCCCAATACGATCATCGTCGTCACCGGCCGATTGCTCGACACTTCGCGGATCACGTTGAAGGCATCGCCCCAGCCGATGGCGCGCCGCGCCGGCGCCTCGCCTTCTCGACTATGGCCGGTGTAGGGCACGGTCAGCAGCCAAACCGTGAGCGGCAGATAAATCAAAGTATTGACCACCAAGCCCACCGGCGGACTGAAAATCAACATCATGCCGCCGCCCACCGCGGGACCGAAGAGGATGCCCAACTGACGGCTGGTCGAATTGAGACGAATTGCGCTCTGCAGTTGCTCGCGGCCGACGATGTCGTGGATCAACAACTGGCTGCCCGGTCCCCAAAGCACGCCGGCCATACCGTGGATCACTAACAAAACACAGGCATGCCAAAGTTGAATCGTATCGGTCCAGAAGAGAAACGCCCAGGCCGCCGACACGCCCATGTAGAGAATCTGCGCAGCTTGAATCACCTTGCGGCAATCATAGCGATCCGCGATCGCGCCGAAATAGACGGCGAACAGCAAAAACGGCGTCCAATGACTGAGCACTGCGAAACCGGCCAGCACCGGCGAGTGAAATTTTGTGTAGAGCAGCCAATAACTGATCACATGCTCGATGTTGTCGGCCATCATGGCCAACGCCGTGGTAAAAAAATAGGCGCGAAAGTCTTTGTGATGCAGCGCCGCGAAGGCGAGCTTCTTATCAGGTCCAGCAGATGCCAATAGATCTCCGAAAATAATTGGATTGACTTTGGACAGTAACCAATATCAGCGAGCGACGCAAATCGATGTCGCGAGAGTCCATCTGTCCGATCCGTCTGATCGGACGAATCCGTCGGATGCTTCGTTGGCGCTCGGGCCGCACCTCAACCGGCCTCGCCCACCGCGCGGCTTTGCTGGGAGAAACCGAGCAGCGCCAAAGTCACCGCGAGCAATACTAACGAGCTCAACGCCAGCGACCAGTGTACGCCGATCAGTCCGCCGATAACTCCGATGGTTAGACCGCTAAAGGCGCGCAAACCGAATGCCGACATGGAAAACAAGCCGATCAAGCGGCCGCGCAAATCGAGCGGCGCTTCGAGCTGCACGATGGTCTGGGCGATGGAGTAGAACGCCAGGTTCAAAGCGCCGCCGATAAACAGCAGTGACAACGATAACAAATAACTGTTCGAGAACGCGAAGGCCGTCATCACCACGCACCAAAGAATCGCGCAGCAGATCGCCGAGCGCACCGTCGGCGCCAGCCACTGTTTGCCGTCGAGGACAAACCCGCCGAAGACCGAACCCGCGGCATTCGCCGTTAACAGAGCGTTGTAAGCAAAGTCCGCTTTATCCGTGCCGAGATCGTGGGCGAACTCCGGCATGCTCGCCTGGAACGCGTTGCCGACGAACAACGACGCCGCGCCGCCGAGCACGATCATCGTGACGATGGATCGGTGCTGCATCACTTCGCGCAAAACCGTGGCGGCATCGCGCCAACGTAGTCCGCGCCGCGCCGGCGCGCCTTCGCGCCGATGTCCGGTGTAAGGGACGAGCATCAACCAGATCGTCAGCGGCAGGTAGATAATCGCATTGATGAATAAACCCGCCGGAGCGCCGCACCACAACATCAACGCACCGCCGACCGCCGGACCGAAAAGAATACCGAGCTGGCGCGCGGTCGCGTTCAACCGCACCGCGCTCGGCAGATCGTCGCCGCCGACGATATCGTGAATCATCAAGATTTCCGCCGGCGTCCAGAACACTCCGGCGATCCCGTGAATCACCAGCAAAACGCAGGCATGCCAAATCTGAATCGTGTCGGTGAAAAATAGCAGCGCCCAAATCGCGGTGACAAACATATACATCACCTGCGCGATTTGAATCAGCTTGCGGCAATCGTAGCGGTCGGCCAAACCGCCGAAGTAAACCGATAGCAGCAAAAACGGCGTCCAATGGCTGATCACGGCAAAGCCGGCCAACACCGGCGAGTGAAATTTTTGAAACAGCACCCAGTAACTGATCACATGCTCGATATTATCCGCCATCATGGCGAGCATCGTCGCGGCCAGAAACCAGCGATAGTCGCGATGCTTGAGCGCGGCGAAAGCGACTTTAGGATTCGAAACCGCGGATGATGGCGTGGGGTTGCTTTTGTTGTGTGAATCCAAAGTCGTGCTCAATTCTCGACGGGTAGAATAGCAAAGTAACGGATAATCACCGGCGGCGCAAATGTCGCCAAAGAAGCTGTCAGAGTCGTGATCGCGGTTCGTGTTTGTAGGGGCGCAGCATGCCGTGCCCCACGCCAATTCAAATCGCCAGCCTGCCGGCTGATTATTTGCCTTGCGTTCACGATCCGGTTCCGAGTAAACCAGAACAGAATCAGCGCGGCGCCGAGGCACATCACTGAACTCGTTATATAAAACCTGGTCGCAGCTTTACTACGGCTGGCGCATGGTCGGTTTGGTTTCGGCCATGCGCGTGCTCGGCGGCGGGCTGCACAACTACGGCTTCACGGTGTTCTTTTTGCCGCTGAGCCAGGATCTGGGGCTCAGCCGCGCGGCGACCTCGCTGGCATTTTCGCTGGCGCGCGCCGAGGGCGCCCTCGAAGGGCCATTCGTCGGCTATCTGATCGACCGCTTCGGGCCGCGGCCGATGATCCTGACCGCGACGGTCCTGTGCGGCGTCGGTTACATCGCCCTCGGCTGGGTCGACAACTACACGAGCTTTCTAATCGTCTATCTCGGCGTCATTTCGCTGTCGTTCTCGCCCGGCTTCGTCCATGCCTCCATGGCGGTGGGCAACACCTGGTTCATCCGCTACCGCGCCCGCGCCATGACGGTGATCAGCTCAGCGGTCCCCATCGGCGGCACCCTGCTCACGCCGCTGTTGGCAATGGCCGTGCAGAATTGGGGCTGGCGCTGGGGCGCGATCCTCGCCGGTGCGCTTTTTCTGATCCTTGGAATTCCCCTCGGCATGGGCGTTCGCCAATCGCCGGAGAGCATGGGACTGTTGCCCGATGGAGCAGATCCGCGCGAGCAAAAATTAACTGCCGCGGCGGCGGATTCCACGCGGCAACCATCCGACGCAAGCGATCCAACTCTGCGCCAAGCCATGAAGACGACGATCTTTTGGCTCTTCGTCATCGGCATGACCGTGCGCGTCGGCGCCTATAGCACCATCAGCGTGCACTTCGTGCCGATCATGGTGTGGAAAGGCTTGACCCAGGAACATGCGGCCTACTTGCTCGGCGCCTTCGCTTTTTTAAATTGGGCCGCCCACTATGTCATCGGCCCCATCGCCGACATGGTCAACCGGCCTAGACTATTAACCGCCTGCATGCTCGCCGCCGCCGCGTCAATGTTGTTACTTATCTGGGGCGACGGGCTGTGGCCGCTCTGGCTCTTCACGATCCTGTTCACCGCCATCGACGCCTCCTTCCCCATCGTCTGGGCCACCATCGGCGACTTCTTCGGCCGCAAATCCTTCGCCACCATCCGTGGCACCATGTCTGCCTTCTACACGTGGGGCGGCGTCATCGGCCCGGTGGTCGCCGGCGCGATTTACGATCGCAGCGAGAGTTACGTCGCCACACTGTGGGGAATTGCGGCGATCTTGCTCCTGGGCGCAACGCTCACTGCGCCATTGATCAAGCCGTGGGAGGCGGTCAGACCGGCGCGGGCCAGCGGTGGTTGAGCGAACGGAGAATTCGAGCTCACCAAGAAGAAGCCGAAGGACACGAAGGTTTTGCAATAAGTAAATTGCCGAACTTCGTACTACTAACCGTGATAGTTTGCGCGGCTTGCGCAAACTTTTCCGGGAGGCGAAGACTCTCGGATTCGGATGTTCCTCCCGCAAAGCATGTCCTGAGCATCGTCGAAGGGGCGCAAAGACGCTAAGTTCGGAGTTGTTGTCATTTCGACCATAGGGAGAAATCTCGTTTAGATCCCTCGTGTCCCCTCGGGATGACGGGCATCGCCCGTTACCTTTGCGCCTTTGCGGGAGATATTCCGGCTTTCGGTTAAGGCTTCGTCGCACTAGGCTCTTTGCGGTTAAATCGTCCGATTCCGAATGCAGTCTTTGGTTGCGGCAATGCCGCGCTGGGTCCTTCGTGGTGAATAATGTCTTTACTGCTTCGAAGCGCACCCGACCCATCACCCTCGGCTCTTCGACATCTTCGGGTCCAGCGCGTCCCGCAGGGCGTCGCCCAGGAGATTAAAACTCATCAGGGCGAAGAAAATAAACAGGCCGGGCAGAAATACTTGCAGCGGTGCGATGAAAATATTGGTCGCGGCGTTGGTGAGTAAATTTCCCCAGCTCGGCGTCGGCGGCTGGATACCCAGGCCGAGAAAGCTCAGGGTGGTCTCGGCACGGATCGCCGCGCCGGCATCCAGGGTCGCCGACACGATCAATGGGCCGAGCGCATTGGGCAGCAAGTGCCGCAGCATGATGCGCCAGCGCGAGGCGCCCAGGCATTGCGCCGCCAGGACAAACTCTTGCTCGCGAAACGATAGCACCGCGCTGCGCGCCAAGCGCGCCGCGTTGGTCCATTCTAGGGCGACCAGAATGATGATGATGTTCAACAAGCCCGGCCCGGCCAACTTGGCGAGCACCAGCAATAAGACAATGCGCGGGATCGTGTAGATCACGTCGACCAAACGCATGAGCGCATTGTCGAGCACGCCGCCGACGTAACCGGCGAGGATGCCGATCAGCCCGCCTATCACCACCGTGCTCAGACCGACAATCAACCCCACGGTGAGCGACACCCTGCCGCCATGCATGATGCGCACCCAAGTATCGCGACCCAACTCGTCGGTGCCGAGCCAGTGCCGCGCCGACGGCATTTGCATGCGTTCGGACAACGACACTTGGTCGAGCTCAAACGGCACGAGATAAGGGCCGATGACCACCGCGATTAATAATGTAACGAAGAAAAAGAAGCCGACGTAAGCGACCCGGTGCTGTTTAAAGCGCCGCCAGACGACGCGCCAATAGCCGGGTTGTTGCTCAGCGACTTGCATGGAATCCCGGCCCGGGGCATTTACTTCCTCTCCCTTTGGGAGAGGATTGAGGTGAGGGCGCAGTCAATCGCCATGCACGGCCCTCACCCATCCCTCTCCCGGAGGGAGAGGGTTCTCTTAAGAATGTAATTCGAATTTTATTCACAAGATTTCACTACACAGATTTTACAGAAATATTCACCATTCAACGGCTTCTTCAACTCTGATAGCGAATGCGCGGATCGAGCCATCCATAGATCATGTCCGCCAGTAGATTGAAGAACACCACGGTCACCGCGATGATCATCACCACGGTCATGGCGACGACGTAATCGTTGCCCATGATCGAAGTGAAGAGCAGCCGGCCCATGCCCGGATAGGCAAAAACCGTTTCGATAACGGTCGAACCGCCCACTACCCGCGGCATAGTCACGGCGATGATCGTCACCACTGGAATCAACGCGTTCTTCAGCGCGTGCCGGCCAATGACGACGCGCTCGCTCAAACCTTTGGCCCGCGCCGTCGTGAGATAATCCTGGCGCAGGACTTCGAGCAAACTCGAACGCATGAAGCGCTGCACTTGAATGACCTCGGAGATCGCTAGCACCGCCACCGGCAAGATTAAGTGCTTGAGCCAATCGATCGTTGCTTCCCAACTTCCCGCTGTAAGCTCGCTGTTGACGATGCCCGAGGTCGGCAGCCAACCGAGCTTGACGGAAAATAAAATAATCAGCATCAGTCCCAACCAAAACGCCGGGACGGAATAGGCGATAAAAGTCGTCGCGGTCAGAATGTAATCGCCGATGGAATACTGCCGCACCGCCGAGAAGATGCCGAGGGCGATCGCGACCAGCTTGCCGAGCACTACAGCGGCAATCGTCAGCACCAAAGTATTTTTCAGCGCCGGCAAAATGATATCAAACACCGGCTGGCCGTACTCGCGCGAATAGCCGGGATTGAGCTGGAGCAACTGCCAGAGCCACTTGCCGTACTGAAGATATATCGGATCGTCGAAGCCATAGAGCTTGCGCAGCCGGTCATAATCTTGCGGCCGCAGATTGGGAATCCCTTCGAGCATCCGGTAAAGCGGATCGCCGGGCATCAAGTGGAGCAAGGAAAAAATCAGCACCGAGATCACCAGCAACAGCGGCACGGTCTGGTATAATCGGCGGAGAACGTAGAGCAACATGGTCTATCAGGCTGCTAAAAAAAATGGAACATGCTTCGACAAGCTCAGCATGAACGGAATTATTTCAGACATTTCAAGTCTCTCTCCGTTCGTCCTGAGCGCCGTCGAAGGACTCTGAGAGTTTTTCAGCAACCTGCTATTCAGCAAATGCACCGACCGAGCACAGCTCGAACGATTGGAACGGTTTCTATCCTAAATCTTATCCCATGTATGCGGGTTCCACGAACTCGAATTCTGCCCACCGCTTTCCTGGCGCGGCGTGATGCCGGTCAAACCTTTTTTAACCACTAGGACCTCCGGTGAATAGTTTAACGGCAGATGGGGCAGCGCCGTGCTGAACATTTTACAAAATTCGACTTGCAGCTGCTCCGAGCGCGCCGGCGTGACGATCGAATTCAGTTCGTCCATGATCGCGTCCTTTTTCGGATCGTTCCATCCGGAGACGTTTTCCGGTGCATACTTGTTCTCCGCGGTGGGAATATTACTGCTGTGAAAACGCTCCTGCCATTCTTCCACCGTGACGTTGTGGGAACCGATGTAAGCGCCCGGCCAACGGCTGCGATTCTCGGAGGAGTTGAGCAAGCGATTGGGCATGTTCTTGATGTTGGTGCGCACGCCGATTTTTTTCCAATAGTCGGCGATGATCGCCTGTGCCTGCTCATGATCGCGCCGCTCGGCGGTGACGCGAAACTCGAACTCCATCTTTTCTCCCTTCGCGTTGACCAGCACGCCATCCGCGCCGGGCTTCCAGCTGGCCTCCGCGAGGAGTTTCTTGGCCCGTTCCGGCTCGTACTTGTAGATGGTGGAGTTCGCCAACGCATTCTTATAGCTCTTGCGCACACGCGATAGCGGCAGGTGGGACACCACCTTTTCGCCTCTAAATAAATTTTGCACCATGGCGTCACGATCGACCGCATGCAGCAGCGCCCGCCGCACTCTCACGTCGCTGAACCACGGATTGTCGCGGCTCAAGCTGAGCCAGGTCCAGGACGCGGGACTGATGAGGACTTTTCCTTTGCCCAGCTTCTCCCATTGATCGCGCAGGATCATCGCGCCGTCGAAGGAGATCGTGCTGCGCATGCACAAGTCCACTTCGCCGGCCAACACCGCGGCCAAATTGGTGTTGGTGTCTTCAACGGTTTTGTAGGTAATGCGATCGATTTTCGGCCGGCCCAGGCAAAAATCGTTGAACGCTTCTAACTCCATGCGGCTACCGGCGTCCCACTCGACGACCTTGAAAGCGCCGGCACCGATGAAATTTTTATTCCAGAACGGCAGATTGGCGAACGCCTTCATGTCGCCGCCGTTGAATGCGTCAAGCAGAAGGTGGCGCGGAAAAGCGCGCACGTGAGTGTATTGAATAGCGTAAGCTTCGTTGTAGAGATCGTTCCAATGAATCACGATGGTGCGATCGTCGGGCGTTTCGATTTTGGAGATCATCTCCGGCACCAGACGATCCGGCATGGGAAACTCGGGATGCTTAGCGATCTGCCAACCGAATTCAAAATCCTTCGAAGTGTACGGCTTGCCGTCATGCCACTTGAGATTAGGCCGCAGTTTGTAGACGGTCGTCATAGTTTTCTTCTGCATGTCGATCTTCCAGGTACCCTTCTTCACCGAAGGTAACTCTTCGGCGAGAATCGGCACCCGCTCAAGCGTCACCGGGTTCTGCCCAACGAGTCCCGCGTCCACCATCGACACATGCTCGGTTTCACGCCGATTGTGATAGCCGAGACTGGTCACCTGGCGTTCGCCGTGAATGACGATGCGCTTGCGCCCAGGCTGGGCGGCGAAGAGCCGCGGCGACCAAAGCACGCCGGCTGCCGTCGCGCCGGTCAGCTTGACGAACTGTCGCCGGGTTAACGATGAGTTTTTTTTCATGAGCGCACCTCCGTAACTTCGCCGCGATTGACGCAACCGGTATAACCAATGGCGTAACGCGGGTCAATTCAAATCTCCCGCCCCTTCCCTCGCGAAACATTGGTCCGGCGGCGCCAGAATACCAGTCAATTGCATCCCTGCTGACTATAGGATAGTGGTATTCAAAAGAGGAAACCCATGGAACTATTATCTGAATATCTAAAGACCTTTGGCTGGGGAATAGTGGGCGCCATTACCATGGCCGTTTCCCTGTGGATATTGCTCAAGGTATTCACCTGGCTCACACCGATAGATGAGTGGGAGGAGTTGAAAAAAGGCAATCTTGGGGTGGCCATCATCCTGGCGGCTGTGATTGTTGGTTTCGGTCTGGTAGTTGCGTCGATGGTAGCTCCTCCCGGAGTCGTTAAGTGATCTGGTAAATCGACCGCGCACTTGGCAAATTCACCCAGGCGCCCCAGCAGAGCCGCACCCATAGACTGCGAGGCCCGTCCTCGATACCAACCGCTGGCTTGCTTCCTTGACAACCCTGCGAGGCTCCAGTTAAATGAAAAGCGAAAAATCTTTAGGAGGCTCATTATGGCTGCCGATTTCGAAGATCACTGTTGGAAAGACATTGTCACACCGGAAATTTTAAAAACCTACACGCCCTATCACCGGGAAACTTTTATCGGGCAGAGACCGGCGCTGCTGGCCATCGATCTCTACAACCTGGCCTATCAAGGCGGCGCCAAGGAGCCGCATGAGTTGATCGACAGCTACAAAAGCTCCTGCGGCGTTTATGCTCATAATGCGATCAAGCCGACCGAAGAACTTTTCGCCCTGGCGCGGAGCTTGAAGATCCCGGTGTTCTACACGACCACCGAGACCAGAAAAGAAGCCAAGCCCGAAGCGATCTACGCGACCAACCGCCAGCGCGTGAAGATCGATCCGGAAGGCTTCGAGATCAAGGAAGAGTTCAAACCGCAGCCCGGCGACGTGGTGATTTTTAAAGAACGCGCCAGCGGTTTCTTCGGCACGCCGTTGGTAGCGCATTTGACGCAATTGGGCTGCGACAGTTTGATCGTCTGCGGCGAGAGCACCAGCGGCTGCGTGCGCGCCAGTTGCGTCGACGGCTATTCGCTGGGCTACCATGTGTCGATCGTTGAAGAAACGGTATTCGACCGCAGCCAATTGTCACATAAAGTGAATCTCTTCGACATGCACCATAAATACTGCGACGTGATGAAGCTCGAAGAAGTGAAAGAAAAAATCAAGCAAGAGCGGCCGAGGAAGCCGAACTAACGAATTGAACAGGTTCAAGCCCCTCGATACAGCCCGGCGCGCTTACTCGGGGATACGGATGCCGGGACACCGGTCATCCTGAGTAGCGCGAAGCGCGTATCGAAGGATTGATCGGCTAAAGTTGTAGCATCCCATCCGCCAGCGCGCCGCGATAGGCGCGATCGATCTCCAAGCAGTCATGGGCGGCGCTGAGCACTGCACGCTGAGCTTCGTCGGAGCCGGCGTGATTTTCAAAAACTTCCCACATCATATCGGCGTGCTCGACATCGGCCACCG
>SHYW01000005.1 GCA_009692615.1 Deltaproteobacteria bacterium
AACGACGCACACACTTGGCCTATATCGAACCAACTCCAACAAGGTGGGGTTCCGCTATGGCCAGGTTTCTAACTTACGACCTCAACCCAACGCACTACCCTGACATAATCGCGTTGCTGTTAACATGACATATTGACGTTGCTACGACAGCACAATCGGTTTGCATTGTTCGCGTGTTTTCGGTGCTTCGTAAGGATCATCCACGAGGCGGCAGTCTTTTAGATCACAATGTTCTAAGAAGAAACTTTGGAAATAAGCGCCTGCCCAAGTCACCCTTCGATCGTCATCATAAACCAGGGCTACCACCGGTCGCCCCTACCACAGAAAAACTATTTTCCGTCGTAAAACTTCCGCGCCCAGGCGGCGATATCGCCGCGCCGGGCGAACCAAATGTCTTTGTGATTTTTTGCGTAGGCGATAATTTTTTCAAACGTGTCGATGTAGGGAATCCGCGAACTCAGGTAGCCGTGGGTGATCACGTTCATCATCGTCGGGTCGCGTTCGCCGATGTCGTAGCGGTAGTCGAACTCGTCTTTGAACTTGTCGAAAAATTCGTGGCGCGTGCCCTCTTCCTGCATGCGGTGATCGTTGATCGTGTACTGATGCGGGATCATGATCAGCGTCTTGGCGCCGATCTTGATCGGATAAGGCATCTCGTCGTCGTGATAATCGCAGTTGTACGTGAGCCCGGCTTCGAGATTAAGTTCCAGCGTGTTGTCGGTGGAACGCACGCCCGGCGACGACCAACCGGTGGGGCGCTCGCCGGTTAATTTCGCGATCGCTTCGACGGTTTTGAAAATATTCTCGCGCTCCTGTTCGCGCGTCAACATGTAAAGATATTCGCCCTGGTCCCAGCCATGGGCGACCAACTCGTGGCCGCGCCCATGCGCGTACTTGACTAACTCCGGCCAATACTCGCAGGTCAGTCCATTGATCGGCAAACTCACTTTCAAATCGTACTTGTCGCAAATATCGAGCAACCGCTTGACGCCGATCTTGCCGCCGAAGTCGCGAAAGGTTTCTGTCGAATAGTCGTGCTTGCACAGCGCATTGGCCGGCAGCGGCGATTGCAGCGCGCCGCCGCGCGACGGTTTGTTGCGGTCCCAGCATTCGAAGGCGATGCCGAGCACGAACGCCACGCGAGCGTTGTTGGGCCAGTGAAATTTTTGCTGCGCCATTTTGCGATCCTCCGGCAAAAACTATTGACTTCGAATAACGAAGCAACCTATAGCGTAAGGGGCAGGTTCTAACAAGGAGAAAGTCGCCATGAAAACCCGTACGTTGCCCTATCCCAATTCGATTCTATTCAACGGCAAGATCCGCACCTTCACCAGCGAAAGCGCCACATGCGAAGCGCTGGCGATCAGCGGATCGCGCATCGTCGCGGCGGGGAAGTTAGAGGACATTCGCCGCTTCGCCGGACCGGACACCGAGATGATCGATCTCAAGGGACACACGGCGATCCCCGGCTTGACCGACACCCATGTGCATCTTTCGGAAAAAGGCACGGCCGAGATGGAGCTAGTCGACTGCCGCGACTTTTATGTCGACGTCCATTCGGTGCCGGATATTTTACAACGGCTCGCCAACGCCGCGGCGAGCGCGCCCAAAGGTTCGTGGCTGGTCTCCCACGGCAGTCCCATGCAAGATTTTCGCATCGCCGATCATCGTTTTCCCGACCGCCACGATCTCGACCGTGCCGTGCCGGATCATCCGGTGTCGATCTCCTTCGGCGCCCACGTGACGATTGGCAACAGCCTGGCGCTGGCGGCAGCAAAAATTACCCGCGACACGCCGCACCCGGCGGGAGGCCATATCAAACACGACGCGCAAACCGGCGAACCCACCGGGGAATTGCACGAGCGCGCCCAGCTGATACTCAGAAAAGTCGCGCCGGAATTTAATTATTTGCAGTTGAAAGACGGCATCGTCTACGCGTTGAACCAATGCTTGCAGCGCGGCGTCACCACCGTGCACGACATCGTGCGCTACGCCGAACCGGTGCGGGCTTATCAAGAACTTTACAAAGAAGGCCGCATGCACGCTCGCGTCAGCATCCTGCCGCGAATTATTGAATCGATGATCGAAACCAAAAGTCTCACCGAGTTGGGTCTCACCACCGGCTTCGGCAACGAGTGGCTGCGTATCGGCGGCGTCAAGATGAGCATCGACGGCGGCATCACCGGGCGCAACGCCTGCTTCCATGAGCCGTATGAGAACGACGAACATAACCACGGCATCATTAGAATCCAGCAAGACGAATTGAATCACACCGTGCAAGTTTGCCACGACGCCGGCCTGCGCTGCTGTGTGCACGCCATCGGCGACAAGGCTTTCGACATGGCGCTCGACGCCTATGAGAATGCCATCGAGCACTCGCCGCGCAAAGACCACCGCCATCGTATCGAACACATGGGCAACTGGCTCGCCACGCCAAAATTAATCGGCCGCATGGTGCGCTCGGGCATCGTCGCGGTGCCCAACATCGCCTTCGCTTATTACATCGGCGATGCGATTCTCGATTGCGTCGGCGAACGCCGGTTGACCAAAGCATTTCCGTTTCACACGCTGTTGAAAAACGGCGTGATCATGTCCGGCGGCTCCGACTCGCCGGGCTACTGGCCGGTGGACCCGCTGCGCGACATCGCCACCGCGGCGTCGCGCAAAATGCGTTGGGGCGAAGTGTGGATTCCCGAGGAAAAGATCACCGTCGCCCAAGCCTTCGCCATGCACACCACCACCGCGTCCTGGGTCGGCTTCGAAGAAAACGACAAGGGAACTTTGGAAGTCGGCAAGCTCGCCGACATCGCCGTGCTGGCGGAGGATCCGTTTGCAATCGCGCCGGAAAAAATCCGAGAACTAAACGTCGAGATGACAATGGTCGGCGGCGAAGTGAAGTATCAAGCGTGAACGAAGCGAATAGACCCAAGCCGAAGGCGTCTCAACCCATCGACTTGAATCGGACTCTTCCTTCCGTCATACCGGCGCAGGCCGGTATCCAGGCTGGGGGATGGGTCTGGATTATCAAATTGCACAAACGCGAAGGATTTCCACCGACGCATCAATTCATGCGGTCGACGGAAACGAAGGGGCGGTGCGCATCGCGCTCCGAGGAGAGATTGATTTTCTTGCGTTGCTTGTAGACGTGGATGCACAGCTCTTCGATGGTCGCCGTGCCGCTGTTCTTACTGCTCTGCGGCCCCGCCGACATCGGCTCCCATTGCACCGTGATCGACTGAATTTTGTCCGACTGATCCTGCCACGAGACCCGCAAGAGCCGGCCATGCAACCGGTCGACATAATTTCCCGCCAGGCGAAACACCTGGGATAGACTCAATAGATCCGGCGGCTCGACGAAAGGCTTGCGCTGCTCGCGCGCCACCGCGTCCATGCGGCGGATTTCATCGAGCTGGTAAATTTTCTCGACATCCATCGCCATCGAAGTTCCCCGGTTCCAGGCCTGCACGACGAAAGCCTCACCATGGGTCTTTACTTCCACCGCCTTGAGGCTCAACGCTTGGAGCGCCTGGCCGATGCAACGAAGTATCGACGCATAGCGCATTTTCTTTTGCGCCACGGCTAGATTTACCGCGCCGGTTGTCATGGCAAGAAGTTAGAGCAACGTCCATACCAGGCGGGGATGCGGTAGATTCGCAAGATGTCCGTGAATGTTTGAAGCGACTGCGCAATTTTGTCCGCCGCCGCGCCAAACTGGTCGGCGAGCGGTCAGGCTGGCGCGGGTTAAGCGGCCATTGTCGCAACTCTGAATGCGCCGACTGAAGGAGAAAATCGTTAGCGGATCTTCATCTCCGCGGCCAAGATTTTTTCATCCGGCCGCGGTTTCCAAATTACATTGCGCACCACGCCGTAGTTCTCCGCCAGCGTGTAAAGCGGCACGAAGGGCACTTCGTCCATTAAGATACGTCCCGCTTGTTGGAGCAACGCAATGCGCTTTTTCGGATCGCCGGTTTTTTGTTCTTCGTCGATCAACTTGTCGAACTCGGCGTTCTTGTACTGAATGCGCGGGCTCACACCGGAGCGAAAATACTGATCGTAAACCGTATCGGCATCGATAGCCGGCCGGCCGACGTAATAGAAGGGCAGCTTGCCGCCATTGACCCCTTCCTTGCCCCAGAAAATGACAAACTCTTGCGAGATCAATTCAGCTTTAACGCCCGCCTTGGCCAATTGATCGGCGATCACTTGGCAAACTTCGCGCGCTTTCGGATAGCGGTCCGGCGAGAAATAGAGTTTCACTTCCAAGCCGTCGGTGAAGCCGGCCTTAACCAACAGCTCTTTGGCCTTCTTGGGATCGTAGGGATAGCGTTTGATCTTGGGATCGAAGCCGATGACGTTGGCACTCATCGGCCCGTTCATCACATAGCCGTTGCCTTCGTAGATATGTTTAATGATCTGCGTCGGATCGACGGCGTAGTTGATCGCCTGGCGAACTAATTTGTTATCGAAGGGCTTGTGAGTATTGTTCATGGCGAGAAAATGCATGCGCAGACCTTCGACTTTTTCGGCGCGGACCTTGGCATGTTTGTCGAAGCGCGACAGCTCTTCGATCGGCACGTTGTTGATCAGATCGCCCTGGCCGGCCAACAAACCCGACACCCGGCCGGAATCTTCTTTCACTGTCTTGATGACAATTTCTTTAATGTCTTTTTTGCCGTTCCAATAGTCGTCGTTGCGGGTCAAAACCAAGTTGGCGCCGCGCTGCCAGCTGACATACTTATAGGGCCCGGTGCCGAGCGGATGTTGGTCCACTTGATCGCCGTACTTCTCGGCCGCCGCTTTGCTGATCATGTAGCGGTTGTAAAGCCGGTCGAGAAACACTGCGTTGGGCACTTCCGTGGTAAAAACCACGGTGTAATCGTCTGAAGCTTGGATCTCGGTAACATCGCGAAAATTTTCCGCCTGCAAACTTTGCTTGTCGTTCTTGATCCGGTTAACCGAGTGAATTACATCCTTCGCGGTAAACGGGCTGCCGTCGTGGAAACGGACGTTCTTGCGCAGTTTGAATTCCCACTTCTTACCGTCGAACTTCCACGACTCGGCGAGCACGCCGAGATATTCTTTCTTAGCGTAATTGATTTCAATCAACGGCTCGATCATATGCTGCCAAATGCCGTAGTGCGGACTGGCGCTGATCGCGTAGGGATGCAGCGTGTCGAGTCCGACTGCGGCGAGCACCGTCAGCCGCTCGCGCGACGCCGCGTAGCTTGTGCGGACAATGCCATTGCCGAGCAACGTGCCCAGGCCGGCGAGTGCTACTTGTTTGAGAAAATCTCTGCGCTCGATGCCCTTAGTCTTTGAACTCATTCGATCCTCCAAATTGACAACCATGCATGGCTCTCGCCGCCATCAGCGAATTTTCATATCGAAGGCGAGAATTTTTTCTTCCGGGTGGGCTTTCCAGATCACGTTGCGCGCGACACCGTAGATTTCCGCCAAGGTGTACAAGGGGACTAACGCCGCCTCCTCCATGAGGATGCGGCCAATTTGTTGCAATAACGCGGCGCGTTTCTTCTGATCGCCGGTCTTTTGCTCCTCGTCAATCAGCCGGTCCACCTCGGCGTTTTGAAAACTGACTCGCTTGGTTCTGCCGGAGCGGTAATACTGATCGTAGACCGTGTCCGCGTCGATCGCCGGCCGGCCCACATAGTAAAAGGGAATTTTGCCGCCGTTGACCCCGTCCGAACCCCAGAAGATCGCGAACTCTTGCGAGACCAGCTCGGTTTTTACCCCGGCTTTGGCGAGTTGGTCGGCAATCACCTGGCATACCTCGCGCGCTTTTGGATAGCGATCGGGAGAAAAATAGAGCTTCACCTCCAAGCCGTTGGCAAAGCCGGCTTGAGTCAACAGCTCTTTGGCCTTCTTCGGATCGTACGCATAGCGCTTGGTCTTGGGATCGTAACCGATCACGTTGGCGCCGAGCGGCCCGTTCATCACATAACCATTGCCTTCATAGATATGCTTGATGACCACCGTCGGGTCGACGGCATGGTTGAACGCCTGGCGCACCAGCTTGTTGTCGAACGGCTTGTGCATGACGTTCATCGCTAAAAAATACATTCTCAGCCCTTCGACTTTTTCCGCGCGCACCCGCGGATGTTTATCCAAGCGGGCAATCTCCTCCACCGGGACATTGTTGACGACGTCGCCTTGCCCAGCGAGCAATCCGGCGAGCCGCGCCGCATCCTCGCCGACTTTTTTCAAGACGATTTCTTTGACGGCGGCCTTCGCTCCCCAGTAATCGTCGTTTCGCGTCATGACCAGATTGCCATCGCGCTGCCAGCTGACGAACTTGTAAGGTCCGGTGCCGATGGCGTGTTGATCGGCGTCCTCGCCATACTTCTCCGCCGCGCTCTTGCTCACCATAAACCGGTTTTGCAATCGATCGAGAAAAACCGCGTTCGGCACAGTGGTTGTGAAGATCACGGTGTAATCGTTCACAGCTTGTACTTCCGTCAGGTCGTCGAAGTTCGATTTCTGCAAACTGCGCTTGTCATTTTTCGTTCGATTGACTGAATGGACGACATCGTGAGCGGTGAACGGCGCGCCGTTGTGAAAACGAATCCCTTTCCTGAGCTGAAATACCCAAGTGTTTCCTTGGAACTTCCACGACTCGGCGAGCACGCCGTAATAATCTTTGCGGGCGTAGTTGATCTCCACCAGCGGCTCGATCATGTGTTGCCAGATGCCATACTGCGGCCCGGAACTATGAGCGTAAGGGTGAAGGGAGTCCAAACCGATGCTGCTGAGAATCATCAGCCGATCGCGCGATGCGGCGTAACTCACTTTCGCCAGCGAACCGCCCAACGCCGCAGTCAAACCCAGCAACGCGCCCTGCTTCAAGAAATCGCGCCGAGCAATGGTTTTGTTGTTTGTCCGCATGGAAGCTCCATTGACGCTGCTGCTAATTGACGCAACGCCGTCAGCCGTAGTTATTTTATACTCATGTCCCAGGCTTTGACTTTTTCATCGGCGCGCACTTTCCACGCCAGATTTTTCGCCGCGCCGTAGATATCGGCGAGATTGAACAGCGGAATGAACGGCGCCTCGTCCATGATGATCTTGCCGGCTTGCTGCAAAAGCTGCACGCGCTTCTTGTTATCCGGCGTTTTCTGCTGCTCCTCGATGATCTTGTCTAACTCAGGATTGCTATAACCGGTGCGCTTAGTCGTGCCGGTGCGAAAATACTGATCGTAAAGCGTATCGGCATCGGCCAAACCGCCTCGGCCAATGTAATAAAATGGCAGCTTGCCGCCGTTGACGCCTTGCTTGTCCCAGAACAAAGCCCACTCCTGGGAAATCAGTTCGACGCGAAAACCGCCCTTGACCATCTGCGCCGCCACCACCTGACAAACCTCGCGGTCTTTAGGATAACGGCCGGCGGAATAGTAGAGCTGAATATCGCAGCCATTGGCGAAGCCGGCTTGCGCCAACAGCTCTTTCGCTTTTTGCGGATTGTACGGATAGCGTTTCAACTTGGGATCGGCGCCGAGCACGTTGGCGCCCACCGGACCGTTGCACGGATAACCGATGCCGTCGAAAATATTGCGGATGATCGACGGCGCATCGACGCTGTAGTTGGCCGCCTGGCGCACCAGCTTGTTGTCCCAAGGCTTGAAGGCAACGTTGATGGCGAGAAAAAACATCCGCAAGCCTTCCACCTGATCGATACGGACGCGCGGATGTTTGCGCAGGCGCGCCACTTCATGGTCGGGTACGTTGTTGACAAAATCCGCCTGACCCGATTCCAAAGCCGCCAGCCGCGCGGTATCTTCCGTAACCTTTTTGAAAACGACATCTTTGATACTCGCCTTGCCGCCCCAATAGTCGTCGTTGCGGGTGAAGACGAGATTGCCGCCGCGCTGATAGCTGACGAATTTATACGGGCCGGTGCCGACCAGATTTTCGTACAGCTTATCGCCGTATTTTTCCCCGGCGACTTTGCTCAACATGAAACGGTTGTCGAGCCGATCGAGAAACACCGCGTTGGGCTGTTTGGTGACGAAGATCACCGTCTGATCGTCGGGTGTCTGAATTTCCGTCACGTCTTTGAAGTTGGGCGCTTGCAGGCTGCCGCCTTTTTCGTCGCGGATTTTTTCGATGGAAAAGACCACGTCCTTGGAAGTGAACGGCGCGCCGTTATGAAACTTGATGCCCTTGCGCAATTTGAAGATCCATTTGTTGCCTTGAAATTGCCACGACTCGGCGAGCACCGGTAGGTAATCTTTACGCCCACCATCGTACTCGACCAGCGGTTCGATGACATGCTGCCAGTTGCCATAGATCGGGCTCGAGCTGTGATCGAAGGGATGGATCGAATCGGCGACACTGCTGTGATAAATCGTCACCCGATCGCGCGACGCAGCCTGCGCATCGAGCAAATAATGCGGCCAGGCCGCGGCGCCGGCAGCCAAAGCCGCGCCCTGTTTTAGAAATGCGCGTCGGCTAATCGTTGCGTTCTTTCTTACCATGCGATTACTCCTCGATCTGCAATTCTTAACTCTCTATCTCGAATCTCTGTCTCAAATCTCTATCTCTGTCTTCTTAACTTTGGATCGAAAATGTCGCGCAGGCCGTCGCCGAGCAAGTTGATGCCGAACACGGTGATAAAGATCGCCAAGCCGGGAAATATCGTCAACCACGGCGCGCGGTTAATATAACTGCGCCCTTCGGCGAGCATGGATCCCCAGGTCGGAATATGCACCGGCACGCCGAGACCGAGAAAACTTAAGCTCGCTTCGGTGATGATCACGATCGCCATGCCGAAAGTCGCGATCACCGTGACGCTGGCGAAAGTGTTGGGCACGACGTGGCGAAACAGCACGTAAAAATCCTTGCCGCCCAACGCCTTGGCCGCGGTCACGAAGTCGCGCTCTTTGAGCGACAACACTTCGCCGCGCACCACGCGGCAATACTGCACCCAGCGGCTGAGCATCAGCGCCATGATCAGATTGCCGACGCCTTGGCCGAGAAATGCCATGATCGCGATGGCGATCAGTAAAAATGGAAAGGCCAGAAAAATCTCTGACAGCTTGCCGACCAGTTCTTCCGTGGTGCCGCCGAAATAGCCGGCCACGGCGCCAAGAGTGCAGCCGACCAAGCCGGCAAAGATCACCGTCGCCGCGCCGACCAGTAAAGAAATCCGCGAACCATAGATGATCCGACTCAGCATGTCGCGGCCAAGATTGTCGGTGCCAAGTAAATACGCCGCCGACCCGTTCTCCGTCCAGCGCGGCGGCCGCAGGCGGTCTTCCAAAGTTTGCGCTTGAGGATCGCGCGGCGCCAACAGCGGCGCGGCGAGGCCGCAGAGCAACAAGACGGAGAGAATCGCTCCGCCCACCCAGATTTTAAGAAAACGCAGCGCCAGCATCAGAACTTGATCCTCGGGTCGATCCAACTGTAAAGAAAATCCACCAGTAAATTGACGACGAAATAAGTCACGGCGAACATCAGTATCAAAACCTGCGTCAGTTTGTAGTCCCGCGCCGAGATCGATTGGATCAACAGATCGCCGATACCGGGAAAAGAAAAAACCGTTTCGGTGACCACCGAACCACTGAGCAGCGCGCCCAATTGTAAACCTAATATTGTCACGATGGTGATCAAAGCGTTGCGCAAGATGTGGCGCCAGATGACGCTCTTTTCGCTCAAACCCTTGGCCCGGGCGGTTACGACGTAATCCTGGCGCATCACTTCGAGCACGCTGGAGCGCGAGATGCGCGTGACGATCGCCGCCAGCGCCGAGCCCAGCGTCACCGCCGGCATGAGCAGATGTTGGAAGGCGCTCCAGAAACCGGCGAAATTACCGGTGATCAAACTATCGAACAAATAGAGGCCGGTGATGCTTTTGATTTCGACGCCATACTCGATTCGCCCAGCGACCGGCAGAAGATTCAGTTGGCCGCCGAGAAAATAGATCAGCATGATGCCCAGCCAAAAATTCGGCAGCGACACGCCGATCAACGCCACGCTCATACCGACATGGTCGAGCAACGAGTTGTGTTTGATGGCGGAATAGACTCCCAGCGGCACCGCGATGGAAATCGCCACCAGCAAACTGGCAAACGCCAGCTCAAGCGTGGCCGGCAGCCGTTCGGCGACGAGTTTCATTACCGGCTCGTTGAACTTCAGCGACTTGCCAAAATCGCCGCGCAGCGCGCGCGAAATAAAGTCGGCGTACTGGGTCATGATCGGCTGGTCGAGTTTCAATTCGCGGCGCAGATTTTCAATATCCTGCGGCGTGGCGTTGTCGCCGAGCATCAGCGTCACCGGATCGCCCGGGGCTAAATGCATCAGCAAAAAAATCAGAAAGGAGATGCCGATGATGACCGGGATCGCACCGACGAGCCGACGAATAAGTCTATTCATTTGAATTGTGAGTGGGCAATGAGTTAGCCAGCGCGCTGGCAGGTTGCTGAAAAACCCTCTCGGAATCCTTCGACAGGCTCAGGACGAACGGAAAGGGACTTGAAATGATGGGGCTAAATCCGTTCATGCTGAGCTTGTCGAAGCATTTTCATTTTTTTACCAGCTTGCGTATCCGTCCGCGGCTCACTGGGCTACTGGCCCAATTGACCGAATGATTGATCCAAAACTTTGAGCGCATGATCGACTTCGTCCTTGTCGACGTTGAGCGACGGCGATACCCGCAGCACATTGCTATAGGTGCCGCCCTTGCCGAGCAACAGGCCATTATTTTTGGTCAGCTCCATCACCCGCTTGGTGCTGTCGGCGTCGGGCTTCTTTTTTTCGCCGACCAGCTCCATCCCTTGCATCAAGCCCATGCCGCGCACGTCGCCGATGATCGGATACTTTTGCTGCAAAGCGTTCAAGCCGTCGCGTAAACGATTGCCCATGACACGCGCGTTCTCGACCAAATTTTCCTCTTCGATAACTTGGATCGTCGCGCTCGCCGCCGTACAAGTCACCGGATTGCCGCCGAAGGTCGAAATCGTGTTGCCCTTCATGCTGTCGGCGACTTCCGGCGTAGCGATGGTCGCGCCGATGGGCACGCCGTTGGCCATGCCTTTTGCGAAAGTCATGATGTCGGGGTCGACGCCCCAATGTTCGATGCCGAACATTTTACCGCCGGTGCGGCCCCAGCCGGTCTGCACTTCATCGGCGATGAACAGGCCGCCATATTTGCGGATGATGCCGACGATCTCTTTGAAATATTCCTTGGGCGGCACGATGAAACCGCCGACGCCTTGAATCGGCTCGGCGAGAAACGCCGCGACTTTTCCCTGGGAGGTCATGGTCTGAATCGCTTCTTCGGCGTCGGTGGCGCATTTCAACTCGCAGCTTGGATAAGTCAGGCCGAACGGACAGCGATAGCAGTAAGCGTTGGCGATGTGATGCACGCCGGGAACCACGTTGGGCGTCAAGCGCCAGCTCGATTGCGCCGACAAGCTCAGCGCCAAGTAAGAACGGCCGCTGTAACTGTGGCGCAAAGTAATCACGTCCTGGCACTTGGTATAAATCTGCGCCAAAAGCACCGCGGTCTCGTTGGCCTCGGTGCCGCTGTTGGTAAAAAAAGATTTCTCCAAACGGCCGGGAGTGATCTGCGCCAGCTTCTCCGCCAAATTGACCTGCGGCTCGTTGGCGTAGAGCGTCGACATATGCTGCACCTTGTGCGTCTGCGCGTCGATCGCCTGGGTCACCTTGTCGTTGCAATGGCCGACGCTGACGGTGAGAATCCCACCGAAAAAATCTAGATATTCTTTGCCGTCGGCGTCGAACACCGAATGATCCTTGGCGTGGTCGATGACCAGCGGCTCGTCATAGTAAGTAGACACGCAGGAGAAGAGATATTTTTTCTGCTTGTCGAGGATCTCTTTTTTATTCACGTATTCTCCCTGGCGCCGTGTTTAGAATCTCGCGTCGGTGATCTGAATCTTCTCGTCCGGCCGCGGCTTCCAGTTCAAGTTTCTGCGCACGGCGTACACGTCGGCGGTGTTGAAGAGCGGAATCAACGGACAATCCTCGTGCAAGATGCGGCCCATCTGGCGCAGCATCTCTTCCCGTTTGGCGCCGTCAAAAGTTTCCGACTGGAGATCGAAGAGCCGGTCGAATTCGCTATTCTTATACGACAAGCGCTCGCCGCGCCCGGAGCGAAAGTAGCGGATGTAAAAGGGTTCCGGGTCGGTGATCGAGCCGCGGCCGAACAGATACATGCCGTACTTGCCGGCGTTGAACTCGGCTTCGTAGATCGCGTACTCAGGCGTCTTGATCTCGGCCTTGATGCCCGCCTTGGCCATCTGGCTGACCATCGCTTCGGAAGTTTCTCTGTCCTTCGAGTAGCGCCCGAAGTGGGTGTAAAAGTCGACGCTGACGCCGTTCGGATAGCCGGCCTCGGCCAAAAGCTTTTTCGCTTTCTCCGGGTCGTAGGGATAGTTTTTTAGCTCGCCATCGTAACCGTAGTTTTGCGGCGCCAATATCCCCTTCAAGCCGTAGACTTGGTTTTCATGAATATGTTTGATGATAGACTCTTGATCGACGGCGTAGTTGAACGCTTGGCGGACCAACTTGTTGTCGAAGGGTTTGTGCGCCGGATTGAGCGCAACATAAAGATTGCGCAGTCCGCGCACCAGCTCGACGCGCACCCGCGGGTTGCGTTTGAGCCGCTCGATCTCGTGCACCGGCACTTGGTTGATAATATCGGCCTGGCCCGATTCGATCGCCGCCACCCGCGCCGCTGATTCTTTGATCGGCCGCCACACGACTTCCTGCACCGCCGCGGCGCGCCCCCAATATTTGTCATTGCGCCGCATTGCGAAATGAGCACCGCGCTGCCATGAGACGAACCGATACGGGCCGGTGCCGATCGCGTGATCGTCGATCTTATCGCCCAACCGCTCCGCCGCCTTGTGGCTGAGAATCATGCGATTGTAGAGCAGCGACAAGAGCGCGACCTTGGGCTGTTTGGTGACTAGCACCAGCGTGTGATCGTCGGCTGTCTTGATCTCTTTTAAGTCCGATAGATTGGGCCGCTGCAAACTATTTTTGTCGTTGACGATCCGGTCAAACGAGTACGCCACATCTTTCGCGGTCAACGGTGAGCCGTCGTGGAAGACGACGCCTTTGCGGATTTTGAAAGTCCACTCGTTGCCCTTGGCACTCCACGACTCGGCCAGCTCGCCGCGAAATCCCATACCCTTCTTATCGTAGTCGGTGTCCACCAGCGACTCCATCACATGGCCCCACAGGCCATAGAGCGGTGAGTCGGTCTGCGCGTAGGGGCTGAGCGCGTCGATGCCGACGCTCATGGCAACCACCAGTCGCGCCGGCGCCGGTGCGGCCCAAGCGCACCGCTTGTCGACAGCCACGGCGGTTCCAGCGGCAAGAACGCTCCGGAGAAAACCTCGCCGCGTCAACGAGAATTCATGTTTGACTAACATGCAAATGGATCCAGCACTCTGGAGCAATCGTTTCTCGTATAGCCAATGCGATTTTTGTTAGCGCTCATCGAGATTAAACATCCGCAAGGAACCCGCTTCCGCAACTAACCGAACCGGGCCGGCTAAACCCCGCCCGACAATTCAGAATTCTTTCTTTGCGACCTTGGCATTTCTTGCAGCCAATTCCTCTTAATGCCGCCGGAGAAAATCGAGGATCGGCGGATGGCCCTTCTCCGGCATTTCTCGCAGGTAACCATGGCGGCCACCTTCGACGAGATGCAACTCCGCGTTTGGAATCTTCGCCGCCAGCACGCGCGCCGACGCCACGTGATCGCCGGTGCCGCCCTCATGAGTATCTTTGCTGCCGACGATCACCAAAGTCGGCGCCTTAATGTTGTGAATCAGATGGGTAGTCTCATGACACTGGCGCGCCACCACGTGGCGCAGGTAGCATTTGAGCGGCGGCACTTCGTCGACGATCAGCTCCTGATATTTTTTCACCACTTCGGGTTTTTCCTTCATGAACTGCTCGCTGAACATGAAACCCGGTCCCCAGTGATCGCGCTGATATTTCTCGTAGCCTTTTTCGATCATCTCCAGCGCCGCATCCATCGGCACGCCGCGCGGATAATCGAGGGACTCATCATATTTACCCGAACCCGGTCCGGACAATACTAAGCTGCGGACTCTTTCCGGATACTTCAAGGCGAACCACTGCAACACCCGTGCGCCCATGGAGTGGCCGAGCAGATGCGCTTTTTTAATCCCGAGAGCGTCCATCAAGCCCGCGCAGTCCTTGGCGAATAGCTCGGTGGAATACGCCACATCGGGCTTGTCGCTGCGACCGAGGCCGCGATGATCGTAGATGACGACTTGATAATGCTGGGCGAACTCCGGCACCTGCGACACCCGCCAGGGCGCGCAGCTGATGCCAGTTCCGGCGACCAAGACCAAGGGCTCGCCCTGGCCGTAAATTTCATAGTAAAGATTGACGTCGTCGACTTTGACTTTACCGCTTTTGATCGGCTTCAATTCATCCATAAATGTTCCCGTCCATGGCCAACCAGTCCAGAAACCCTCTGCGTCGTGAAGCTACCCAATCGGCCATATCGTGTCAACATGAACTTCGCCAACGTTCATCCGGAGCGCGAATCCTTGACAGACGCAGCTGTCGCTGAAATAAGAAATGCGCCAGCGTTGGAGGCGGGTCGGACATGAAAACTCTTAACATCATCTTTGCCGTGGCGGTTTTTATCTGCGCCACTTGGTCGCCGACCCACACCGCCGGCGCGGCGGAAAGCGCCGGGCAAATTCTTGCGCGGGTGAATAAGCTGCCCGCCGCCGAACGGCAGAAAGTCTTGATCGAGAAAGCCAAGGCCGAAGGCGAAGTGGCTTTTTACAGTTCGCTGCAAGCCCAGCAGATCGATCCGTTCATCCAACTTTTTCGCAAACGCTATCCGTTCATCAAAGTGAATCCCTACCGGGTCTCGGGCAATCGCCAGGTAATCAAGATTCAAACCGAGATGAACGGCGGCAACCATTTATTCGATGTCACCAACGGTTCCGCCGAGCAGGCTTCGGCGATCAAGAAGATCGGCGCCATCGATCCCTATTTTTCACCCCAGCGAGAATTCTACAATCCACCCAACCGCGACAAGGACGGTTACTTCGCTTCGCTCTACGTGATTCCCATCGTGCTCGGCTACAACACCAACATGGTCAAGCGCCAGGACGCGCCCAAAACCTACGAAGACTTGCTCCAGCCAAGGTGGAAGGGCAACATGTTTCTAGACGACGAAGCCTATGAGTGGTCCGCGGTGCTGCAAAAACATCTGGGCCGGGACAAGGCGCTGCAATATATGCGCGCGCTGGCCAAGCAAGATTTGCGCTTCATGCGTGGGCGCACGGCGCAAAGCCAACTGCTCGCCGCCGGCGAACGGCCCATCGCCATCGTGCTCTCGGGCCACACGGTGCTCGACATGAAAGCGCGCGGCGCGCCGGTGGACCAAGTGATTCTCGATCCCTACTATGCCCAGGCCAACAAACTCATGCTGGCGCGCCATGCGCCCCATCCCCACGCCGCCGCGCTGTTCTACGATTGGGCGCTCTCGGAAGAGGGCCAAGCGATGATTACCACCTTCGGCCGCGTCATCGCCCGCAAAGGCGTCAAACAAAGATTTTCCGAGTTAGTGGAAAAAGAATCGTTTCTCGTCGACGTCGATTTTATCGGCCCGATCATGGATCAGATCGGCAAAGAGTTCAGCCAGATTTTCTTGGGACGATAATTACAGATCCGAAACGTAGGGGCGCGATTCATCGCGCCCAGATTTTACGGCAAACAGTATTTATATGTCATGTTGGAGCGTCGATGATGATAAAAAAGTCGTTCGCAATTTTATCGGCAATGATTGCCGTCGCATTCTCCACTGCGCTGCTCAATGCCGGCGCCGCTCCCGAGAGCGCCGGCCAAATTCTCGCCCGGCTCGGCAAATTTTCTTCGGAGCAACGCCAAGCGACGCTTTTGGAGAAAGCCAAGGTGGAAGGCGAAGTTAATTTTTACAGCACACTGCAAGCCCAACAAATCGAACCGTTCTTGCAAGTATTTCGCAAACGCTATCCGTTCATCAAAGCGCTGCCGACGCGGGTTTCCGGCAACCGCCAGTTGGTGCGCATTCAAAGCGAATTCAACTCTGGCGCCCACATCGTCGATGTCGCCAACGGTTCGCCCGAGTTGGCCGCGGGTCTGAGAAAACTCGGCATCATCGATCCTTATCAATCGCCGCAGCGGGATTTCTATGTCGCACCGAGCAAGGACAAAGACGGCTACTTCACGTCTTTTTACGTGATGCCGATCGTGCTCGGCTACAATTCGAATTTGGTCAAGCGCGCCGACGCGCCGAAAAACTACGAAGAGCTGGCCCAAGCGAAATGGAAAGGCAACATCATGCTCGACGACGAAGCCTACGAATGGTTCGCCGTGATGCTCAAACATTTGGGCCGGGAAAAGGGCTTGCAATACATGCGCGCCATGGCGAAACAGGATTTAAGAATGGTGCGCGGCCGCACGGCGCAAAGCCAACTGCTCGCCGCCGGCGAACGCGCCATCGCGATCAACGTCTCAGGGCCAACAACTCTAGACCTCAAAGCCCGCGGCGCGCCGGTGGATCAAGTGATCGTCGATCCCTATTTTTCCCAGCCGAATAAGATGGTCCTAGCGCGCCACGCGCCTCATCCCCACGCCGCGGCTCTGTTCATCGACTGGGCGTTGTCCGAAGAAGGCCAGTCGACGGTCACAACATTCGGCCGCGTCTCGGCGCGCAAAGGTGTCAAACAACGCTTTCCCGAATTGATGGACAAAGAAGTTTTTCACGCCGATGTCGAGTTCATCAGCCCGATTATGGAGCAGATCACTAAAGAGTTTGGCCAGATATTTCTCGGCCGCTGAATCTAAAATGAATACACAGCGACCCGCTGCTGAAACCACAGCAGGCAAGGATAAGCCGCGATCCAGATCCACAGAAACCGATTGAGGCCGAAGACGCAGCCGTTGACCAGGTGGAATAACCCGGCAACAACCAATGCCGTTTTCAAGTAAGTCCCATCGAGCAAAGCGAGCGGAAAAAGTATTTCGAACAGCATTATAGTCCACGAAAGCCCAAGCAGAAGCACCGGTGCGCGAGCCAATGCGCGGATGCTCTCGCTGACCGGATAAACCGAGAACTCGAAGATATCTTGCAAAGCTTGGCCGCTGCGCCAATCGGGGTTGACCAGTTTGATCCAGCCCGAAATTGTATAAGACAACAACAGCTGCACCGCCAGATACCCGATGACAATTTCTTGCCACCACCGCGTCGGCGCCAGATGCGACATGAACAAAGCGCACAGTAACAGCAAACTCATGCGATCGCTGCCGCCGTTATAAGGCCCGTGAAAGCGCTGCAGAATCGCCACACCGAGAAAAAGCAGCAACCCTTCGACGATGGCCGGTTGCACACCGACAATGAGCAGCAGCGCCAGCCCCATGCGCGGAACGAACAAAAGCCATTCACGCGCCGAACCGGGCAAATGCTCAGCGCTTTGCTGGAGAAAAGCCAAACCCATGAGAATCTCGCTCGAACGCACCGCGGTTTCTAAATTCATGTCGTGACAATCCTGCGCGGCGCGGAAACAAAACCGATTCGCCGCCTGAGCGCCGCGCCTTCCCGCTCGATGACGACGACACGAAACAGCAAATAAGCCGATCCGGCGCTTTTTTTACCCGTCTCATCAACGGCAAGCGCATGAGCGATTCGCGTCAAGACTTCGTCTTCGTGCAGCGAAGACGGCCCGGCCATGAGTTTCTCGGCGCAACTCGACATATATAAGGATTCATTGCCGATGGGATTCCACAATAACCGACACAGCATGGAAGCGACCGACAAATGAGCCGGACGAGAACGAAACTCGCGCCACTGAATTGGCGGATCGTCGGCATTGGCAACGATGGCATACTCAATCCGCGGCGACGGCGCGATGTAATCGAAGAAACGCCAGGAAGGGATTAACGCAGGAAGTAAATATTGCAGCATTAGTTGAATACGAATTAGCCGGCACCTTTAATCATGCGAGGAATTCTCGCCGCGACCGTCACCAACACTAGGACCAGCGCGCCAGTGAGAATGCCGACCAACACATCGAACAGCGGCGGCAAAACGGTTTCTACTATCGAACTCGTGCCGTGCGCCAATCGCTCAATCCACTCATGCGCGCCGGGAATTCCATGGGTGAGAATGCCGCCGCCAACCATGAACATGGCGATGGTGCCGACGATCGATAAACTTTTCATCAAGTATGGCGCCAAATGCAACAGCATGACGCCGAAGGAACGTTGGAATTTGCGCCAGAGATTGTTGCCGGTTTTTTCGCTCAAGTGCAGTCCGGCGTCGTCGAGCTTGACGATACAGGCAACGAAGCCGTAAACCCCGACGGTCATAAGGATCGCGATGGCGCACAACACGACGACCTGCTTGGTGAATGCGGCATGGGCCACCGTGCCCAAGGCGATCACGACGATCTCGGCGGACAGAATGAAATCGGTGCGGATGGCGCCGCGAATTTTATCCTTCTCGACGGCGAGCAAATCAACGTTCGGGTTCGCCAGCGCTTTTAGATGCTCGGCGTGATGGGCATCCTCCGACTGTGCATGTAGCAACTTTTCAGCGATTTTCTCGAAACCTTCGTAACAGAGATAAGCACCGCCCAACATTAACAACGGCATGATCGCCCACGGCATCAACCCGCTGATCGCCAGCGCCGCCGGCACGAGAATCGCTTTGTTCTTGAGCGAGCCTTTAGCCACCGCCCAGACCACGGGCAATTCGCGATCGGTATGCACGCCCGAGACCTGATGAGCATTGAGCGCCAGATCGTCGCCGAGCACACCCGCGGTCTTCTTCGCCGCGACCTTGCTCAAGATAGCAACGTCGTCGAGGATCGACGCGATGTCGTCGAGCAGCGCTAACAAACTACTTCCCGCCAATAGAAACTCCCGAACTTTTTGGCCAGCAGATAAAAAGAGGGCGGGTTTGAAACCCGCCCTGCGACCGGAATCCGAACTCTGTGATCTCTGTGCGCTCTGTGGTGAGATCTCCGATGCTAGCCGTGTTGATATGCCCCACTGCGCAATACCGCACCCGCCATCTCACCGCTCAGTTTTCCTTGATCGAAAATCACTTTGCCATTGACGATGGTGTAATGCACGCCCTCGGAGCGCTGAATCAGCCGCTTGGTCGCCGCCGGATAATCGTCGGCCCATTCCGGTGGGTAGGCTTTAATCGTCGCGGGATCGAAGATCGTCACGTCGGCGGCGAATCCTGGACGCAGCAAGCCGCGCCCTTCGATGCCGTAAATCGACGCGACGTGAAATGTCAGCTTATGAATCGCTTGTTCCATTCTGATCATCTGCCGGTCGCGCACCCACATGCCGAGCAGCGTCGTACAGTAGCCGAAGTCGGCGCCGAACTGAACATGGGCGCCGGCGTCCGAGGTGCCGATGATCACATACGGGCTTTTCATGATCGTGCTCATCGCTTCGGGATTGAAACCGCGGTTGGTGGTTTCGAAAGTGGTATTTAAATCTTCCGCCAGCGACAGATCGAGAAAAGCGTCGAGTGCGTCTTGATTACGCAATGATGCAACCTCGGCGACGCTCTTGCCGGCGTACTGTTGATTCTCCGCCAGTGAAACCTTCTCGACGAACACCCGGCCCCAATTTTTGTGAAACGACACCGGCCGCGGCGCGGCCATATCGTCGCGCATCTTCTGCCGCGTTTCCGGGTCGGCGAAAGCCAGCTTGCGCTCCGGTTCGGGCAAGAACATCAAATTTTTCCAGAGCGGAAACTCGTCGAAGATTTGCGCGTCCTTCATGGTGAAGTGGCGCATTAGCGGCACCGTGTGCGTGAGACCGTAAGCTTGGTAGCCGTCGTTAAAAGTCTTGGCGATGCCGGCCAGCATGTTTTGCCACAGTTCCGGCTCGCTTTCTTTATATTGCACGCTCTGCCAAACGATCGGCCGCCGCGTGCGCCGGGCCAATTCGTCGTACTGGGGAATTTGCTCAACGCAGTGGCGCCCCAGGTTCATTTGAATCACGCCGTTGTTCGATTCGCTGACCACTTCGCACAGCGCGAACAGTTCGTCATCGTCCGCCAACCGGCTCGCCACCGGCAAGCCATCTTCGCGCATATGCCGTTCGTTGCGATTGGTGGAGAAACCGAAAGCGCCGGCGCGCATCGCCTCGCCCACCGCCCCACGCATCTTGTCGACTTCGTTGGCCGTCGCTTTGCGCTCGGTGGATTCTTCGCCCATGACGAACTGGCGCACGGCGATGTGGCCGACGATGCCGCCGACGTTGATGCCCACGTTGCCTTCGAGTTTGTTCAAGTAGTCGCCGTAGGATTTCCAACCCCAAGGCACGCCTTTTTCTAACGCGATGCGCGGGATCGCCTCGACGCGGACGAAACTTTTCACAATCGCGTCCTCATCGCCATTTTTCACCGGCGCCAACGCCAAGCCGCAGTTGCCCATGATGATCGAAGTCACGCCATGCTGCGGTTCGCAGGTACCGAACGGATCCCAAAGAATCTGCCCGTCCATATGCGTATGATGATCGATGAAGCCGGGCGAGACGACAAAACCGTCCGCCTCAATCGTCCGCGCCGCGCTTCCATGGAGCCGGCCGATCTCAACGATCTTGCCGTCTTTAATGCCAACATCGGCGACAAAAGACGGTAGGCCCGAACCGTCCACCACGCGACCATTTTTGATTAACAAGTCGTAATCCATATTTACTCTCCGTGAATTATTTGGAATCTGGAATTTTGAATTTGTAATTTAATTTGCGCCGCTCCACCCCGGCCCGTAAACGACTTGGCCCGGCCGCGCGCCAGAATGATGGCCATTATCTATCACGACGGTGCCGTTGACCAGAACATAGTCGATGCCCTTGGGATACTGCTTGGGATTGTCGTAAGTCGCCAGGTCCGCCACCGCGTCCGGATCGAAGAGCACCACATCGGCGCAAAAACCTTCGCGCAACAGACCGCGATCTTTCAAGCCCAACACCTGCGCCGGCATCGACGTCATCTTGCGCACCGCATCTTCCAGCGTCAGCACTTTTTCGTCGCGGGTGTATTTGCCAAGCACCCGCGGATTGGTGCCGAAGCTGCGCGGGTGCGGTTTGCCGGGATATTTGAGATTGAGCGCGCTGCCGTCTGAACCGATCGACACCCAGGGCACGCGCATGACGGACTTCACATCGTCTTCATTCATGGTGTGATGCACACCGTGGATGAACGCGCCCTCTTCGAAAATCAGATCGAAGCAGGCGCTGGTTGGATCCTGCTCGCGAATCTTGGCGATCTCGGCGATGGTCATGCCTTCGAACTTTTTCAATGCTTCGGTATCCAAACGTGCCGCAACGATGCCTTCCCAGCCGCCATGCTCATCGACATATTGCGAAAACTCGGGATCGTTCATCACCCGTTCGCGAAACGCCGAGTTTTTGAATTGCGAGATAGTCTCGCCCACCGGTCCGTCCTGCACCCAGCGCGGAAATAATCGCCGCCAGGGATGCTGCATGGCGGTGTAGGGATACTGATTGGCGGTAATTTCTAATCCCTCGCGCCGCGCCTCTTCGAGCTGTTCGATGACTTGGCGAATCCGTCCCCAGTTCGCCTTGGCGCGCATTTTTAAATGATAAACGTGCACCGGAATCTCGGCGCCGCGGGCGACCCGCAGCATCTTCGCCAACTCTTCCATCATGTCGAAGCCTTCGCTGCCGACATGGACGCCGTAGTAACCGCCGTAGCGTTTGGCGACCTTGGCCATCTCCACGACTTCGTCGGGACTCTCAGGTCCCTTGGCGTGCCACGCAGCCGTCAGGCCGAGAGCACCCTCTTCCATCGCTTGGGCGACCAAGCGATTCATGTTTTCTTGTTCAGTTGCACTCGCCGGCCGCTCTTCGAAGCCACAAACCACGCGCTTGACCTGCTGCGGCGACACACCGGAAGCCACGTTGAGCGAAATCCCGCCGCGCATAAGTGAAGCGAAATAGCCGGTGAAAGTTTTCCAATCGGTCTCGATGCCATTACGCTTGCGATGTTCCAAGCGGTACTCTTCGAGAATCGCGCCTTCCAACGGCGCCACCGTTTGGCTTTCGCCGATGATATCGAGGGTCACGCCTTGGCGCACTTTGCTCTCGGCGTTGCCGTCGGCGACGAGGGGCTGATCGCTATGGGTGTGCATGTCGATAAAGCCCGGCGTGATCACGTAGCCTTTCGCCGAAATCGCCCGCGCACCATGTTCTGGATTGATCTTGCCGATACTCGCAATGCGCCCATCCTTAGATCGCCACGTCGCCGTAGAACCAGGGATTGCCGCTGCCATCGATAACTCTGCCGCCGTGGATGACGATATCGAACTCAGCCATTATGCTCTCCTATAATTTCGACATCTCAAAGTTTGCACGGTCAGTGCGCCGAAGATGCTTCGTTCAATGCAAGAAAATGCGCTTCACCACGAAGACACGAAGGTCACGAAGGTTTCGGATAAATTAGTCTCCGAACTTCGTGCTCTTCGTGTCCTTCGTGGTGAAGATCTCTTTTCCACCTGGCGACAGCAGTGCCCTACCTGTAACGTCAGCCGTCGCTATATCATCGCTCTTCCGACCCGACAAGATGAAACGTTTCGGCCACGCGGCGCGACAGATGCAAGACAGGTGTGGTAATAAATTGGCTGAGCGGGAGGCACAATGATTCGACCGGAGTTTAAAAAAGTTCTCCTAGACCAGCGCGGCGCGGCGATTATTTTGTGGAGCGTCTTTACGATTTCGATTCCGCTCTATCTGGTCATCGCCCGCAAACTTTTGAGCAATGTCAATCTCGGCGCCAATCGCAACATCGCGGAGCCGGCCAGACTCATTTTCTGGCTGCTCGCGCTCATCGACCTCGGCTACTACGCCTACTGGCGCAAACGCAACTTCACGCCGCAAGCCATCGTCCGCGACGCGCGCCAGACCAAACTGTTTCGCGCGTTAGAAGAATTTCAAGGCAGCGTTGAAGAACAGGCCGCCTATTGCGTGGCTACGTTCGTGACTCGAAAAGTGGTCATCTTCGCGATCATCGAAGCGCTCGCGGTTTATGGTTTTGTGCTGGCCTTTCTCGGCCGCTTTGTCGGCGATCAATATCTATTTTCGCTGTTGAGCTTGATCCTTCTGGCGCTGGAATTTCCCTCGGCACGGTCGGTGGAAAATCTTCTGCGACAAACCGAACCGGCACCGAAAAATTGATTGACGATCGCGTAAACCCAGCGTGATGCTACCGGACCAAAGGTTCGATCCGCCATTTGCCCCGTTTGGTCGGGTGATGCAACGCCGAACGTAGCTGCTTGAGAAACATGCGGCGCGAAATCTCCTTGCCGCCGAGGCTGAGCATATGCTCGGTGGTCATCTGCGCATCGATAAAATGAAAACCCCATGTCTTGAGCTTCTCCACCAACGTCGCCAACGCTACCTTCGACGCGTCGGTCTTATGATGAAACATCGACTCGCCGAAGAACGCCCTCCCCAACGACACACCATAGAGCCCGCCGACCAGTTCGCCTTCGAACCAAGTCTCCACCGAGTGCGCGTAACCCAAACCGTGCAGCTTGATGTACCCCTCCTGCATCTCCGCCGTGATCCAGGTGCCATGCTGCCCTTCCCGCGGCGCCTTGGCGCAAGCCGCGATCACATCTTCGAAGACCCGGTCGAAGGTCACTTTGAATATGCCTTTGCGGATCGTCTTCAGCAGGCTGCGGGAAAGTTTGAAATCGTTTAACTCAAGCACCAACCGCGGATCGGGCGACCACCAGAAAATCGGTTGGTCGTCGGAATACCATGGAAAAATCCCGACGCGATAAGCTTCCAACAAGCGGTCGCTCGACAGATCGCCGCCCACGGCGACCAAACCGCTGGGATCGGCGTAATCCGGCGGCGGAAATATCATGTCATCGATCAAACGAAATATCGGCATAGGGGCAACCCGTCGAGCGCTCATTCTAACCTTCCTGGAGAAATTTTTCACGCCAAAATCCAGCTTGCAAATCGATTCCCGGAAAGCATATCGTGTAAATCAAGGAGCCCACATGTTCAAGCGCATCGACCACGTCGCCGTCCATGTTGCCGATCTCGACCGCTCGGTGCAGTTTTACGAGCGTCATTTCGGCTTTAAACACTACTTTCAGCATGCTTCCGGCAATGGCTTGCGGATCGCCTATCTCAAATTGGGCGATACCGTGTTAGAACTCACCCATCATAGCGACGGCGCCATGCAGGGATTTCATTTTTGTCTGGAGACCGACAATTTCAACGAGACTGTCGAACAACTTAAGAAAGACGGCGTTAAGTTACTGCGCGCGCCGCACGACACCGCCGCGCGTGAGTCCAGAGAAAACGGCTGGCGCCGAGTCGTCTTCGGCGGCCCGGACGGCGAGCAAATCGAGTTGCGAGGTTGAAGAAGGCAACAGGCAATAGTTAGAAAGAAACCACGGCCGGCCTTTACTTCTGGCTATTGCCTGTTGCCTAATGCCGATTGCCCAGGAGGCTCAAAATGTCCACGAACGAAAACAAAACCATCCACGTCGCCTGCCCTTGCTGCGACGCCATATTGACCATCGATCCGACCCTCGCCGTCGTTCTCGACCACAAAATGCCGGTCAAGCCGCACATGGCGGTGAACTTGCAAGACGCCGTGAATCAAGTCAAGGGAGAAGCCGGCCGGCGCGATGAAAAGTATCACCAAATCGCCGAAGCTGAAAAAAACAAATCCAAAGTTCTCGAAGCGAAATTCCAAGAGCTTTTCAAAAAAGCGAAAGAAGAGCCGCTAGAAAAACCGCTCAAGGACATCGATCTGGACTAACCTACCGTTAGCAAAGCACCCGCCGCCTGCGCTGTAAGTACCAGATAAGCCCATGTGCGCGATGATTTTCGAAGAAGTCGCCCGCCGCTGCGCCGAGTCGATTGGCCCACGCCGCAGGCCGGCCCTGGGCAACTATTGATCCGCGTCCACGCCTGCGCGGTCTGCCGCACCGATCTCCATATTATCGACGGCGAATTGACCCAACCTAAACTGCCGCTCATTCCAGGTCATGAAATCGTCGGCAAGGTCGCCGCTTTAGGCGAAGGTGTTACTCGATTTAAAATTGGCGACCGAGTCGGCGTGCCGTGGCTCGGATGGACCTGTGGCGAATGCGTGTATTGCCAGAACGGCCGAGAGAATCTCTGCGATCGAGCGAAGTTTACCGGCTACACACTCGACGGCGGTTACGCGGAATACGCCGTCGCCGATCAACGTTTCTGTTTCCCAATTCCAGATTTTTACAGTGACGCCGAAGCCGCGCCACTGCTCTGCGCCGGATTGATCGGCTATCGAAGTTTGGTCAAAGCCGGCAACGCCAAACGCCTCGGCATCTACGGCTTCGGCTCCGCCGCCCATATCGTCGCACAGGTGGCTAAATACCAACATTGCGAAGTCTACGCCTTCACAAGGCCAGGCGACGAAGCAGCAAAACAGTTCGCCATGAATCTCGGCGCAGTTTGGGCCGGTGATTCGAATGAATTGCCGCCAGTGAAGCTCGATGCCGCGATCATCTTCGCACCGGCGGGCGAACTGATTCCGCAAGCCCTGAAAGCGGTCGGCAAAGGCGGCGCCGTCATCTGCGGCGGCATCCACATGAGCGACATCCCGTCGTTTCCCTATTCAATCCTCTGGGAAGAACGATCCATCAGCTCCGTCGCCAACTTAACCCGCCGCGACGCCGAAGAGTTCATGGCGCTCGCGCCGAAAGTTCCGGTGCGCACGGAAGTCCAGACGTTTTCACTGGAAGAGGCGAATGAAGCTCTCATTCAGCTGCGTAGCGGAAAGATTCAAGGCGCGGCTGTGCTGACAACCACCGCCTCGAACGAAAAATAAATTCGACTTAGTCAGCTGTCTGCAGCGGCTTGATTACTTCCTTCGCCAAAATTCCAACTTGCTCGCGCCATCCGTCGAACGGTCCAGACGGCCGCATGATGAACTTGGTCGCTCCAGCGGCGATGTAGGCTTGAATTTTCGCACGCACATGGTCGGGAGTACCGAAGGCGGTGAATTCACTGGTCGGTAAATCGGCTCGCGAGCGAATCAAGCGTCCGGCAATCTCGAACGCCTTCTGAGCACTATCAGCGAAGTAAAAAGGAATCAGCACACCGTAGTGATCTTTGGGAACTGCGCGGTTCGCTTCAGCGGCGTAGCTGCGGATTGAACTAATTCCGATTTCAATTTCAGCTGGAGAAACCGAGGACACTAGCCAGCCGTCGCCCAGTCGCCCTGTTCTTCTAAGCGCCGCTTCGCTGCGTCCGCCGATCCAGATTGGCGGCCCTTTTTTCTGCCATGGCCGCGGCGTGATCGTGACATCTTCTACGGAAAAGTATTTGCCGGCAAACGTAACGTTTTCTTCCGTCCAGAGCCGGCGCATCAGTACGATCATCTCATCGGTGCGGCCAGCGCGCTCTTTCTTGCTGATGCCGACGGCTTGCAAATCTTTCGACTCATCGCCGCCGAGACCGATGGCCGGAAACAAACGGCCTTGAGAAAGAAAATCGAGCGTCGCCAGTTCTTTGGCGAGCACGATCGGATTTCGCGTCGGCAACACCAGCGTGCTGGTGCCGAGCTTCATGTTGCGTAGCCGGCCGGCGATGAAGGAAAGAAACGCGATCGGTTCGAGGGTTAACGCGGAAGAAACCAATCGATCGCTCACCCACAGGGAATCGACGTCGAGGGATTCAAAAAAGTCCACCAGATCGACAATCGCGCCGGGTGATAAATCTTTGTTTGGCCATTGACCGAGCGCGATGCCGATACGGACTTTCATAAATTGGAATTACTTTTCGTAAAGCTTCTTGATGAAGCCGCTCTTGTCGAGCTCTTCGACGAAACTCGAATCGACAAAATCTTCCGGCTTGTATTTGCTTACCTCGGGGCGGGTCGCCGCGACATATTCGAAGCTGGTCTTCATGCCTTTGAGATTGGGATACGGCGCCGCCAAGCGATGCTTGGCGAACAGCTCCCAAGACTCCTGCGCCATCGCCTCATCGTTCAAACGGAGCATTTTCTTGATCACTCGCTTGCCCAGTTCCGGTTCCTGCTTGAAGCGCGCGATGCCTTCGATATGCGCGCGCATGTAGCGCATGACGAAATCGCGGTCTTGCTTGATCTGCGTGCGCGTCGTGGCGATTTCACTCCAGGGATAATCGACCTCTTTGAAAAAATCCCAGAGGATGTGAAAGCCGCTGCGCTGGGCGAAGATGTAATTGGGATGGGATAGCGTCGCCATCGGAATCCGCCCCTGCTGTAGCGCGACGAACCGGTCGGTGTCCGTGCCGAGCTGCAGCAAGGCGAAATCTTTGTCCGCATTGAGCCCCTTGATACGGGCGAGATGTCGAACCAAAAAATCGCTCAGGCCGCCGTAAGGCGTCACGCCCACCGCTTTGCCTTTCATGTCCTCGGTACGTTTGATGTCCGGCCGCGCCATCAAATATTGAATCACGCCCGGCATCGTGTGCGCCAAGATCACCATGTCCGAGCCCGACAACACTGAGTTGATCACCGTCGGCGTGGCGATCGGCGATATCTGCACGCTGCCGGAGATCAGCGCTTTGGAAGCGATGCCCGAACCGTTCACGGCCACCGGCTCGACGTCGAGCCCGTACTTCTCAAAAATCTTCGCCTCTTTGGTGAAATAAATAATGATGTTGCCCATGCTGACGGCGGGCACACCGACTTGAACTTTTCTGAGCGCGCGGGTTTGCGCAACGAGTAACGACGGCGCCGACCAACTGACGAGCAGCACAGCGGCAAACAGCAAGCATGATTTTTTCACGGCGAAGCCCTCCGTCACGGACGATCTTTTCACAGGCATTTAGTCCAGCTGACAAGAATATGTCAATGCGCTCCCGCAGCGTTGACAAACCCCGCGCGATTGAATTAAGTCAGACCCATCATGTTACCCACATTACCACGGGAAAATTTGTTGGAACTGTGCCGGCGCATGTTCGTTATCCGTCACTTCGAAGAGAGCTTAGTAGCGTTGCACGACCAAGGCGTGTTCGGCGGCCACTACCATCTTTACGTCGGCCAAGAAGCCACCGGTGTGCCGGCGCTCTCCTGTCTCAGCGCCGATGATTATCTCTTCACCACGCACAGAAACCATGGCCACCTGCTCGCCCGCGGCGTCGAACCGAAGCGCTTGTTCTCCGAAATCCTCGGCCGCGTCGACGGACTGAATAAGGGTAAAGGCGGCTCGTTTCATTCGGTCGCACCTTCGTTGGGATTTCTGCACAGCTCGGGCGTCGTCGCCGGCATCATTCCGCTGTCCACCGGCACCGCCTACGCGTCCAAGGCGCAAAAAAACGGCCGCCTGACGGTTTGCCTGTTCGGCGACGGCTCGTTGGAAGAGGGCGCGGCGCCGGAGGCGTTCAACATCGCGTCATTGTTAAAATTGCCCGTGCTGTTTCTCTGCGAGAACAACGGCAAGTACGGCTCGGGCCGCGCCGTTGCCGCGGCGCAATCTAGTTCCATGGCCGCCTATCCGCTGACCGATTTACCCAAGGCGTATAAAATTCCCGCCCAGCAGATCGACGGCATGGACGCCGGCCTGGTACACGGGACGATTTCTCAAGCGGTGGAAAAAATTCGCCGCGGCGAGGGGCCGCAGTTTGTCGAAGCCCAAACCGTGCGCTTTCCCGGCAGCGAGACCAATTGGCCGACGGTGCCGGTAAAGACCGATACCATGCTCGCTTGGGATGTTAGCAGCGCGCCGGAAAAATCCCGCGAGTGGTATCGCTCCTGCGATCCGCTGCTGATTTATATTCGCGAACTGGCCGACGCCAACCAAGCGAGCAAAGATGAGATCGCCGCGATCGAAGCGCAAGTGAAAAAAGAAATCGCCGCCGCCGTCGAGTTCGCCGTTAACAGTCCCTATCCTAAACTGGAAGAAGCCGAGAGGCATTACTTCGCTTAAGAGCTAACTATGAGAGAGCTTGCCTACTACGAAGCCAAATTCGAAGCGCTCGACGAAATCATGAGCGCCGACGAGCGCGTTCATCTAATCAACGGCACGTTTCTAAGTCTCAGTCCGCACCGTCACGTCTATCAAAACCTGCAAAAGAAATTCAGCGCACGCATGTTCGCCCCGCCGATTTCTGAATTGGGTTTTTGCGGCCTCGCCACCGGCGCGGCGATGGCTGGGCTGCGGCCGATCGTCGATCTGAGCACCGGCAGTTTCATCTACGAAGCTTGGCCCCAGGTCGCCAACGAAGCGGCCAATGCTTTTTCAATGTCCGGCGGGCAAACCCGCGTGCCGGTGGTGTTTCATCTGTTTCACGGCTTGCGCGGCGGCGGCGCGGCGCAGCATTCCGGCAGCCCGCAAGCGATGTTATGGAACGTGCCGGGATTGGAAATCGTTATTCCGTCGTCGCCGCGCGATGTCAAAGGTCTTTTGAAAACCGCCGTCGCCAGCGACAACCCGACGATCTTCGTCGATCATACTCGATTGCTCGACATCCGCGGCGACGTGCCGGAAAACGACAAAGCGATTCCGTTCGGCGTCGCCGATATCAAACGGACCGGCGGCGATGTCACTTTAATCGCAACATCCTTTACAGTCCAAGTTGCGCTTGGCGCGGCGGCGAAACTCGCCAAGGAAGGCATCGAAGTCGAAATCGTCGACCCGCGCACCTTGGTGCCCTTCGATCTCGCGACCATACTCTCGTCGCTGGATAAAACTCATCGCGTGGTGATCGCCGACGAAACTCATCAAAGCTGCGGCGTCGGCGCCGAGATCGCCGCGCGCATCGCCGAAACCGGCTTCGATAAATTAAAAACCCGCATCCGCCGGGTCTCGACCCTCGACGTGCCGGTGCCCTACAGCCCGCCGTTGGAAGCCCACATCGGCCCATCCGAAGCGCGCATCATGGAAGCCGTGCGCGCGGCGGTGGCGTGACTCAGTTTTTAGTTGTGAGTTTTTAGTTTTTAGTTATCGTGGAAAGCTTCTTGCTCATCTAACACATCGCGAACGTCTTGATGGCCACTAAGAAAGTTAATCCAAAAGAGATCGTCGATCTCCTACGCCGCATGTGGCTGATCCGCGCCTTCGAGGAAAAACTCTCGGCACTTTACGCCGAACGGCAAGTGGTCGGCTTACTCCATCTCGGCATCGGCCAGGAAGCGGTGGCCGTCGGTGCGCTGAGTTCATTGCGTGCTGACGATTACGTCTACGGCGGCCACCGTTCTCACGGCCACGCCATTGCTAAAGGCGCCGATGTGAATAAATTGATGGCCGAGATCGCTGGCCGCGCCAGCGGTTACTGCGGCGGCAAGGGCGGATCGATGCATATCGTCGCCAAAGAGTGCGGCTTCATCACCGCCACCGGCGTAGTCGGTGGGACAATTCCACTGGCCCTCGGCGCCGCGTTCGCGGCCAAGGAAAGAAAGAAAAGCCAGCTTGCCGTGGTTTTTTTCGGTGACGGCGCCGGCCAAGTCGGGCTATTTCACGAGTCGCTCAACATCGCCAGCCTCTGGCATCTGCCGGTGATTTTTATCTGCGAGAATAACGGCTACGCCGAATTCACGCCGCTCTCGGCGCATACCAACATCGAACGGCTCGCGCAGCATGCCAAGACATATAAAATTCCCGCAAGCACCGTCGACGGCAACGATCTATTCGCCGTGCGCGACGCCATGACCGAAGCGATCGCCACCTGCCGCGCCGGCAAAGGTCCGGCGTTCGTCGAATGTTTAACCCACCGACTGCGTGGCCACTACGAAGGCGATCCGGCGAAGTATCGTGAATTGTCCCAGCTCACCGAGTGGAAGAAAAAAGATCCCATCGCCCGCGTCGCCCGCGTGTTGAAAAGCAAGAAAGCGATCACTGACAAAGAACTGCAAGCGATTGAAGACGAAGCCCGCGCGCGAATCGAAAAGGCGGCGGAATTTTCCTTGTCATCACCCTGGCCGGCGGACAACGAAGTCGACACCCAAGTTTACGTAACGACATGAACCGTAGGGGCGAAAAATTTTTCGACCTCCGATGAATTTAAAATCGACCATGCCCCAACAAACCTATCTCGAAGCGATCCGCGCCGGACTCGAAGAAGAACTGCGCCGCGACTCGTCGGTTTACATTTTCGGTGAAGACGTCGCCCTGGGCGGCCCCTTCGGCGTCACCAAAGGCTTGGCGGAAACCTTCGGCGTCAACCGCTTGGTCAACACACCGATCAGCGAAGCGACCGTCATGGGCATCGCCATCGGCGCCGCCAGCGCGGGACTGCGGCCGGTGATTGAAATCATGTTCATCGACTTCATCACCCTGGCGATGGATCAGCTGGTCAATCACGCCGCGAAACTGCATTACATGTCCGGCGGGCAACTGAAAATTCCGCTGACGGTGCGCGTCCAGTGCGGCATCAGCGGCGCCATGGGCGCGCACCATTCGCAAAGTTTAGAAGCGTGGCTCGCGCATGTGCCGGGATTGAAAGTAGTCATGCCGGCCAACGCCGCCGACGCCAAAGGTTTGCTGAAATCAGCGATCCGCGACGACAACCCGGTGGTCTTCATCGAACATCGCGGTCTCTATTGGACCAAAGGCGAAGTTCCCGCGGGCGACACCATCGTGCCCATCGGCAAAGCATCCGTGCTGCGCCAAGGCGAACAACTAACTATTGTAGCGCTGTCGAGCATGATCGGTCCGGCATTAGCCGCTGCGAATGATTTGGAATCGGAAGGCATCTCAGTGGAAGTCATCGACCCGCGCACGGTCTCGCCTCTCGATGTGGGAACCATGACGGAATCGGTCAAGAAAACCGGTCGCGCGATTGTCGTTCACGAAGCAGTCGAGCAAGGCGGCATCGGCGCCGAGATCGTCGCGCGCCTGCAGCAGGAAGTTTTTTACTATCTCGACAGCCCGATCATGCGCGTCGCTGCCCCTTTCGCGCCGGTGCCCGCCGGACCGACGCTGGAAAAACATTTTCTGCCCAGTAAAGAAAGAATCATCGCAGCGGCGCGCGCGGCGTTGCGCTGTTGATAAGAATTGTCCGAGGAAAGCCATATCGCTACGCATCGATTCCGACACCCATTTCAGACCCTGCGACGCCTGCGCCGATTTAGATCCCAAGTACGCAAGCAAGGCCCACGCTTGGTAGAGCTGACACCGGAACGGCTGCGCATCGAATATCCGGCGCAGGTACCGTGCTCAAAGCCAGGGAAGGGCTGAGCCACCGCGACCTCGACAACCTACTCGGCGACACCGCCAATGAGTTCTGCGGCATAGAACGCCAAGCACTTTCCCATGTCACATAAACTTACATCTGACATCGATGTCGTGTCGTTGTCATTTCAGACATGGCAACAACTGCCAACGCCGCAATCGCCCGCCAAGACAAATCCCAACGAAGTCGCGCTATTGTCTGCTTGGAGCCAGCGCCAGAACACTGGCATATCGCTTGCTCAATGCGTAGTCATCTTTACACGGAGGATGAAATGGACGCGGGCTTAGTCAAAAAATCGAATGTCATCAATCTGGACCGGCAGCATCTGCATGCGGCAGAATGCACGAAATGCGGTGCCAAGATTTATCCCACGTCGTTGCTCGAACCCCATCTAACGCGCCACCGCCGGCGCCAACGCTGGGTCAATGCCGAGCTGAGAAAATTGCAATATACCTTCGCTCATATGCGCGACATCGCTTAACACCGTTTCCCGAACTTCCCCAATAGGGGGAAGCTCCCCTGGCCAGCCCGCGCCACTCCCCCAACGGGCGCGGACTGGTCCCTCCCCCTTCGGGTGATAATTCGTTTCGTAACTCTATTCGAAAAAAGCGCCTTCGATCAGCACCGGTTTCGCCGCGCCTTGTTCTTGGGTCCGACCGGGAATTGCTGAACCGTCAGGATTGAGCCGCTGATCCGCTTTATCCGAACCCGCGCCGATGCGCGCCATCACCAACGGCGTCTGACCCGAGTTGCAGAACTGATAATAGCTGCCCGACGGTAAAACCACCGCGTGGTTTTTCGTCGCGCTGACAACGGTCTTGCCATCTTTTCCAGTGTTGAACTGCGCGGTGCCGTCCAACACCACAAAGATATGATCTTCTTTGGTGTGCGCATGGAGCGCGTTTTCGCCGATCCCCGGCGCGTAGCAATGAATCCGCAATGTCATCAAATCGGTTTCCGCGAGCATGAAGCGCGTGTGTCCTTCTTTCACCAACTGAGTTTTCAGTTGCACCACCTGAGCTAGTTTTGCCATAAATTCCTCCCATTAATTTGGTTTCAACACCGCGCGATCTTATGCCGCTCCACGGCGCGATTGCAAATCCCGTGACCGTCAGCTTATCTGAATGTAGCAATGAATCGAGTGCAATTTTGACATCGCTTTTCGCCGAACTGGTGGCGATCTTTACCGCCATCGGTTGGGCCGTCGATTCCGTGTTGGTGCGCTTCGGGCTACGCCAATCCAACATCTTCGCCGCCATGTTGATGAGCTACGCGGTGTCGATTACCTGCGTCTGGACGTACTTATTCGCCACAACATCGCTAGAATTTCTCAAGTCGCCGGCGATGATTTATTACATCGTCAGCGGCTGCTTGCAGCCGCTGTTTGCTCGCGCGCTTTTCTATGAAGGTATCACTCGAATCGGCGTCGCCCGCGCCGGTCCGCTTAGAGGAATCGAGCCGCTGTTCGCCGCCACCATCGCGCTGATCGTCTTCAACGAACAGCCAGGGCTGCAAGTTTATCTCGGCACCCTGTTGATCGTCGGCAGTCTTTGGCTGATCGCCGGTGAACAGGTTGAAAACAAACGGTGGCGCTACATCGACGCGCTCCTGCCGATCAGCGCGGCGTTGATCTCGGCGATCTCGCAAACCCTGCGCAAGCAAGCGCTACAGATTATCCCCGACCCGTTCGTCGCCGTGGCGATGGTCACCACCGTTTCGTTGATTCTTTTATTGGTCTTTGCCTTCACCACCGGCCGCGCCAACCAACTGCGCATGAACGCTACGAGCTTTCGATTTTTTCTTGGCGCGGCGTTGGTCGCTACCAGTGCGCAAGTCGCCAACTTCATCGCTCTGGGGCGCGGACAAATGTCGGTGATCATTCCGCTGCTCAACACCTCGCCGCTGTTCACGGTGTTTTTTAGCGCGCTGTTCCTGCGCAAAGTGGAAACCGTCAGCCTGCGCATTATCTGCGGCGCGATCTTGATGGTTGGCGGGGTGGTGTTGATCACCAGCCGCTGACGCCGCTTGACCGCGCGCCGGCGAATTGATAGCCGTGAGCCAAATTGATTGCGGGAGATTAGCAATGGATAGCCGCGAGTTCGCCAAATCACTTGAACAGCAAGTCGCCGAGTTTTGCAAAAACCTCGACGGCAACCTTCCCGCCTATAGTTTCATTCCGCTGACCAGCGATGAAATGCGCATCAAAGTCATGCAGAGCCGGCTGTTCAACGAAATCCGCGCCGGCGAAATCTTCGGCGGCTGGTTAAAGAGCACGCCGGAGTTGGACGTCAAGAAAACCCTCGCCAACGCGACCCACGAAGAATATGAACACGCGACCTTCTTGGAAGAAGCCCTGCGCGGCAAAGGCGCCACGCCGCACGATTACCAAGCGCTGCCGGCGCAGATGGCGATGTTCAACGCCTTCGAAGGACTCACCGACACAGTCGAGCGCATCGCGGCGTTCCCCATGGCCGGCGAAGGCGTCGCCGATTATCTAATTGCGAAAAGTTTAAAGTCCGGCACCGTGCCAAGCTGGGTCACCGCGCCGTATCAAAAGATCCACGAAGACGAAGAAGAACACGGCAACTACCCGTTCGAAATTTTGGTAAAGTACGCGACGACGGCAGAGAAACAGGAGAAAGCGGCACGTGCTGTCGCGATGAGCTTAGTTCTGCGCCGCGCTTACTTCGACAATCTGGATCGCTGGGTGTTTGAAAACAAAAGGTACTGACCCATTCCAATTTGCGGGCCGATTTCCTTTTATTGCGTTGATCGGAAGTCAGCTCCTCTTTCCGTCATTCCGGCGGAGGCCGGAATCCAGGCGATTTGTGAAGCTGACCCGAAATCGAAGATGGATGCCGGCCTTCGCCGGCATGACGAACTTTCACATCGCCTAACCGCGGTTGACTTCAACGATCTGTCAATTAGCAAAAGGTGAACGGTGCGAACTGACAACCGTTCACTGACAACTGCCAACTAGAAACTATTTCCCATACAGCGACTTGATAAACCCGCTCTTATCTAGCTCGGCGACAAAACTCGGATCAGTGAATTCTTCGGCTTTATGTTTCCAGACATCGGGGCGGGTTTCTGACACGTACTCGAAGCTGATCTTCATTCCAGGATGATTCGGATAGGGCGCGGGAATGAACATCTTGGAAAATATTTCATAGGTTTCATTGACCAACTCGTCGTCCGGTATTTTCAAAACTTTCTTGATCACCTTGATGCTGAAGTCGCGGTTGTTCTTGAACAGCGCGATGCCTTCCAAATGCGCTTTCATATATTGCGTAATCAACTCGCGATCGCTTTTGATCGCCGCGCGGCGCGTGGTGATTTCCATCCACGGATAGTCGAGCTCCTTGGCGGAATCCCACAGCATGGTGTAACCCATCTTACGCGCCAGGCCGTAACCCGGATGGGATATCGCCGTGGCATCGACGGCGCCGGCCTTGAGCGCCATGACCCGCTCGGTATCGCTGGCGCCGGTGCTGATCAGCGTCAACTCGCGATCCGGATTGAGCCCTTTCTTTTTCGCAATCGAACGCACTAGGAAATCGGTCAACGAACCCAAACTCGACACGCCGATCTTTTTACCCCTGAGGTCCTCCGGCCGCTTGATCTCCGGGCGCACCATCATCGCATGAACCACCCCCGGCATCGTGTGCGCGAGGATCGCCATATCGGCGCCGGCGAGATTGGCGGCGATCACCGTCGGCGTGGCGATGGGAATAATGTCTAGATTGCCGCTGATCAACGCCTTCGAACCGATGCCCGAACCCATGACGGTGATAACTTCGGCGTCCAACCCATGCTTTTCATAGAGCCGACCTTCGCGGGTGATGTAGGGGATGATATTGCCCATGCCCACCGACGGCACACCGACACGGACTTTTTTTAGCGGCTTGTTCTGCGTCCAGCCGATTTGCGAAAACATCGACAAAGAAATCGCGAGCAGACTTAAAAAAGCGACTTTCGACTTGGCCATGGGATTCTCCTTCACTCAGCGAAGAAAAAAATAGAGCGCGCTAGCAGACCAGAATTCGTCCGTTAGCGCGCCCTTCATGCCACAATTAGGCGTGCCTACTGCACCGGATGCGGAATATCGATCTTGTAGAGCTTTTGCACGTTGGTGTAGACCAGCTTCTTGCGAATGTCCGCCGGCAGATGGCCCAAGTCGCGGTCGATGTATTTTTTCGATTCCGGCCAGGTCGAGTTGCCATGCGGATAGTCGTTGGACCACATGCAGTTGTCCTGTCCCCACCACTCGAAGTTATGGCCCGCCACAGTGTCGCGGAAAAACGTGCCATAAATTTGCGTCTTGAAATACTCGCTGGGATTCTTCGTGAACGGCGGCGGGTTCTCCTTCTTGAAGCGATTATAATAGTAATCCCACTGCTGCATCATGAACGGCATCCAGCCGATCTCGTTTTCGACGCTGACGATTTTGAGTCCGGGATAACGTTCGAGGACGCCGTAAAAAATCAGCTCGAAAACATCGTCGATGACTTCTTTGAGCTTCAAATTGACGCTGCCGCGGTACGCTTCGACGCCCGTGCGCTTGTTCCCGAAGACGGTGGTCTTGTGGTAGCCGTGGCCGGTCAGGATGTGCAGATGCACCGGCATGTTGAGATCCTGAGAGGCTGCCCAAAATTTATTGTAGTGATCGGAATACAGCGGTAAATCCGGATGGGGCGCTTGCCAGATCAGCGAACCGCGCATGCCGGCCTTGGCGCACCGTTCCAATTCTTTCACCGCTTCGTCGATGTTGTAAACCGCGATGGCGGCGATGCCGAGCAGCCGCTTCGGCGAACTGTTGCAGTACTCGATCAACCAATCGTTGTAGGCTTGGAACGTGACCTCCTGCAGCTTGGCATCGTCCATGGCGTACTGCGGTAGAAGGTACGTCGGATAGAGCACTTCGGCGCTCAGCCCGTCAGTCTCCATCTCTTTGATCCGCTGGGTTGGGTCTGAGCCACCGGGGTGAGTCTGAAAGCTGCTACCCACGGCGAGCGCGGGGAAACGCGGCACCTGGTCTCTGAACGCCTTGGGCGCGCGCTCGGCAATGATATCCGGCGGCTCCATCACATGAGAATCAGACGAGATAATAACTTCAAATCCTGCGTCGTTACCAGTCATAGTATTTCCCTCCTTGGGCTCGTTCCGAGAATTTCAGCTTTTGCCTATATCCGATGGTCTACCACCATCGGCATTGAAGCGTCAAGAATCAGAGATTCTGACGTAGGGGCGGGTTTCAAACCCGCCCTTGTTCGAAACCCTAAACTCGAAACGGTTAGAACAACCCTTCCTTCTCCAACTTCCGCACCACCCGATCGTCGATGATGTCTTCGACCTTGAGCTTGCGGATGGGCTCGCTGGTGCGGCCGAGCAGACGCACGACATTGCGCAGCCCCTCGGCGTTGGGATAAATCTTCTTGTCGTAGAGCGTGCGCATCATCTCGTAGCCAGCCTGGGCGTCTTCGACCTTGGCTAAGCGCAACTCTTTGGCCAAGGTCCTAACCACGGATGCTTTGTTGTTTGGGTTGTTGACATAGCTGATGGTTTCCACCATGGCGCGCAGCGTGCGCTCGGGAATTTCCGGTGTACGGTCGATCAGGCTGCGCTTAGCGATCATGCCGAGCCCTTGGTAAGGAATTCCCATCTTCATTAAATCGCCGAGCATACGATAGCCTTGGCGCTCCAACTGCGCGCCGTAGGCATAGCCCAGATAACCGCCATCGATAATATTCTGCGTGATCGCCTGGGCCAGTATCGACTGATCGCCGATGATGCGGAATTGAATGTTGTCGCGTTCGACATTGAGACCCCAATGTTCGAAGGCGAGCATGGAAAACATCCAGACGCCGCCGCCGATGCTCTGCACACCGATCTTTTTGCCCTTCAAATCCGCCGGTGTTTTGATACTCGGGTTAACCATGAAGGCGCCGTCGAGCTTGTTGATCAGCCCGGCGATGTAGGCCAGATCCAACCCTCCCGCCATGGCGCCGATGGAGGTCCCGGTGGCCGAACCGACGTGGAACTGGGTCTCGCCACCGGCCAACGCCGACATGCCTACCTGGGCATTGCGCACATTGACGATGGTCGGGTCGATGCCATGCTTCTGAAATATCCCGGCATCCCGCGCGACCCAAAGGATGCCGCTCCGTTCGTTCAGTCCGCCGAAGGTGAAAACGACTTTGTGCGGCGCGGCGGCGGCAATGACCGCAAACGGCGACACCAACGCGTTTAAAACAATCACAACGAGGACACCGAAGATATTGAAGCGTATCATTACATCTCCTTTGCGATGGATTTTCTTGTACTCCTGCGCCCGAGAGCTTTGCAAGGAAAAAAATTCGCGAGAAAGTCAGTTCGCGCCCGCGGGCTTAGAGATCCAAGAACCGCTATTGCAACGCTTTGTCTTTCCTCAATCTGCCGGCGACCAAATCGACAAAGGTTCTAATCTTTGCCGAAGCGTAACGTCCTTCGCGGTGCAGCACATGGATCGGCATCGGCACCGGTTCGTATTCTGGCAAGATAAATTTCAACTGCCGCGACGCAACCTGAGACGCGACTTGATACGACAGCAGCCGCGCGATGCCGAATCCTCGCAGCGTTGCTTCGATCGCCGCGTCATTGCTAGACACAGTCAGTCGGGGTTTGACACGAACGGTCAACGTTTTGCCGCCTTGGCGGAACTTCCACTCGTTGGTGGGGCTGACGCCAGTGGCGGCGATCATGCAGTGCGCCGATAAGCTCATTGGGCCTTTTGGAGTGCCGTGCTTAGCGAGATAGTCGGGCGCTGAGCAGAGCACTCGGCGCACCGAACCCACGTGCAGCGCGTTCATGCTGGAGTCGGGCAGTTCGCCGATGCGCACGCCGACGTCGAGTCCTTCTTCTAACAAGTTTACCACACGGTCGAGAAACAGCGCCAACACTTCCATCGCCGGATAGCGCTCTAAGTATTCAACCACGGCAGGCAAGATAAACAGCTTACCAAACAGCACCGGCGCCGTGACGGCTACCTGGCCGCGCGGCTCGGCATTAATACCCGCGGCCGCTTCATCGGCATCGTCCACCTCGGCGATGATGCGGCGCGCGTCATCCAGATAGCGCTGCCCCGCGGCAGTCGCGCGGACGAACCTGGTCGACCGATTCAACAGTTTTATCCCAAGCTTTTTTTCCAGTGCGGCAACCGCCCGCATCACGGCCGGCGGCGACATGCCTAGCCGCCGGGCGCCGCCGGCAAAACTCTTGGCTTCCGCCACCGTGACGAAAACAGTCATCAAGTGCAATCTATCCATCGAACGTTCCACCCCACGCAACAATCAATTGCGCATAATAGATATTCTCAAGCAACGGGGAAAGACGCATATTGCCGTCGTTGGCAACGAAACGTTTAGAACGAAATAAACAAAACAATCAAAAAGGAGAACGATCATGAATTCTATCAACTCAATGACGGACGAAACCATCGCCGACGTACGGGTGAACTATCGCACAGCGAAGATCGACGAGGTTGAAATATTCTACCGTGAAGCCGGACCGGCGGACGCGCCGGCCTTGCTACTGCTGCATGGTTTTCCGACATCGTCGCATATGTTTCGCGATCTGATCCCGCGGTTGGCCGACAAGTATCGCGTCATAGCGCCCGACTATCCGGGCTTCGGCCAGAGCGCGATGCCAGACCGGTCAAAGTTCACCTACACTTTCGACAACTACGCACAGGTGGTTAACAAGCTGATCGGTCAACTTGGCATCGGTCGCTTTGCTTTATACGTGATGGACTACGGTGCACCGATCGGCTTTCGCCTGGCGTCGAAGTATCCTGAGCGAGTACCAGCGATCGTCGTCCAAAACGGCAACGCCTACAACGAAGGCATCGAGCAGTACTGGGATCCGATCAAGTCCTATTGGCGTACCGGCGGGTCGACTGAACGCGAAGCGATCCGTTGGTTGACCTCGATCAAGGCTACCCAGTGGCAGTACACCAATGGCGTCAAGGACCTTTCATTGGTTAGCCCCGACACTTGGACCTTGGACCAAGCGCTGCTCGACCGCCAGGCAATGCCGAGATACAACTCGATCTGTTCTACGACTACCGCACCAACATTCCGTTGTATCCGCAATGGCAGGCCTACTTCCGCGAGCGTAAGCCGCCGACGCTCGTGCTCTGGGGCAAGAACGATGCAATCTTTGTCGCGGCCGGCGCGGCGCCCTATCAGCGCGACCTGCCGAACGCTCAAGTGCACCTATTGGACACCGGACACTTAGCCCTGGAGACCCATGGCGAGGAAATCGCCAGTCTGATGCGCGATTTTCTTGGCGGTCATATCCAGTAGTTTGAGCCCGCAGCGACGCCAGCAATTGGTTGGGAGGAGAAATAAATGGCCAGAGCATTCGCGGAGATCGCATTTACCGATTCGGTCAAGGAACTGCAAAGCCGCCACGGTAGCCGCAAGGCATACCGGAAGTTCGAACTCGATCCTGAGCGCGGCGACCGCCTGAGCGCTAGGGAGAGCGAGTTCATCACCCAACGCGACAGCTTCTACATGGGCACGGTCAACCAAGGCGGCTGGCCTTACGTGCAGCACCGCGGCGGCCCCAAAGGATTTTTGCAAGTGCTCGACGACCAGACCATCACCTTCGCCGACTTCCGCGGTAACAAGCAGTATATCAGCGCCGGCAACTTGCAAGTCGACAACCGTGTCGCGCTGTTTCTCATGGACTACCCAAATCAGCAGCGCTTGAAACTTTGGGCGCGGGCGCACCTGGTCGAGCGCGATCTGGTAGCCGCTCTGGGCCGTGGTGCTGCGTTCCGCTGTGCTGTCCGACATTTTTATTCCTCCAACCCGAAGAAATCTTGCATTTGACCGTAAAGCATATCTATAAACGCGCATCGGTTGCTGTCAACGCTCGGCCGAGTGTATTAAGTTCGTCCCAAGGACTCAAACCGTGCGCCCGAAAGGATCATCATGACCGTCATAACAAGAGTTTTTGCCAGCGTGCTGTTGCTCTCCCTGTTAAATGGCGCCAGCGCGGAGGCCGGCCCCACTGCCGACGGCGTGGTCAAAAAAGGTTTCATTCAATGCGGCGTCAACACCGGCCTAGCCGGGTTCGCCCAGACCGATAACAACGGCGAATGGCGCGGTATCGATGTCGATCTATGCCGCGCCGTGGCGGCCGCGCTACTGGGCGACGCGAAAAAGAATCGCTACACGCCCTTGACGGCGCAACAGCGCTTCACCGCTCTGCAATCGGGCGAAGTCGATATTCTATCGCGCAACACCACCTGGACCTTCGCCCGTGACGCCGGCCAGGGGATTAATTTCGCCGGCATCAATTTTTACGACGGCCAGGGCTTCATGGTGCCCAAAAAACGCAACATCAAAAGCGCCAAGCAACTCAACGGCGCGGCGATCTGCGTCCAACCCGGCACCACCACAGAGCTGAATATGGCCGACTACTTCCGCGCCAACAAAATGAAATTCAAGCCGGTGGTGATCGAAAAGCTCGAAGAAGTGTTGAACGCCTACTTCACCGGCCGTTGCGATGTCTTTACCACCGACGTATCCGGACTGGTCGCAGTGCGCGCGGCGCGGGCGACCAACCCGGCCGATCATGTGATCCTGCCGGAAGTGATCTCCAAGGAGCCCTTCGGTCCGGTGGTGCGCCATGGTGACGACCACTGGCAAGATCTGGTGAAATGGACCCTGTTCGCCATGATCGAAGCCGAGGAATTGGGCCTCACTTCGAAAAATATCGACCAGCAAGCCCAGAGCGGCAATCCGGTGGTGCAACGCTTCGTCGGCGTCACCGGCGACTTCGGCAAAATGCTTGCCATCGACAACCGCTGGGCCTACAACATCGTCAAACAGGTCGGCAACTACGGCGAAAGCTTCGAGCGCCACCTGACGCCGCTCGGTCTCGACCGCGGCGTCAACAAGCTATGGAACAAAGGCGGCCTGTTGTACGCGCCACCGCTGCGTTAGCATTAGGGCAATGATTTCTCACAACAGAGGGCACGGAGAACACAGAGAAATTAGTCCGGAGTCGGAGATTCGGCCGCGCGCGGTGAGATCCTAACTCAATAATTTTCCATGTTTCGCTTATTCGATACTCGCCAACGCACCGTCGTCTATCAAATTCTACTGCTCGCCAGCTTGGGCGCGGTGGGCTGGTATTTCATTGCCAACGCGCTGGACAATTTGGCGGCCCGGCGTATCGCCAGCGGCTTTGGCTTCCTCTGGCGCGAGGCAGGCTTTGAGATCGGCGAGACCACGCTGATCTCGTTCAGCGCCGCCGATAGTTATTTCAAAGCCCTGGCGGTCAGTCTGCTCAATACTTTTCGAGTTGCATTGCTGGCCATCCTGTTTTCAACCTTGATCGGCGTCGCGGTCGGCCTGGCACGCTTGTCGCCCAATTGGCTGCTCGCCAAGCTCGCTTCTGGTTATGTCGAAGTGCTGCGCAACGTGCCCTTGGTGGTGCAATTATTTTTCTGGTACGCGGTGATCACCGAAAGCTTCCCGGCGCCGGCCCAGGCGCTACATCCCTTGCCGGGATTGTTTCTCAGTAACCGCGGTCTAGCGCTGCCGAGCGTGGTTTCGCTACTGCCATTTGAGGTGGATTATCCGAGCCTCTCGGGATTCGACTTTTCCGGCGGCGTCATGGTGTCGCCAGAGTTCGCTGCCCTGCTGCTCGGCCTGGCGCTTTACACTGCGGCGTTCATCGGCGAGATCGTCCGCGCCGGCATCCTGGCCGTCGATCGCGGCCAATATGAAGCGGCGCAGTCCCAGGGGCTGAGCAAAAGCCAGCTCATGCGCTCGATCATCTTGCCACAAGCGCTGCGCGTGGTGGTGCCACCGGTCACCAGCCAATACTTGAACTGCACCAAGAATAGCTCGCTGGCCGTCGCCATCGGCTATCCCGATCTGGTTTCCATCTCCAACACGACGATCAATCAAACCGGCCAGGCCATTGAAGGCATCGCGGTGATCATGGTGGTCTACTTGACCATCAGCCTTGGGATCTCGGCTTTGATGAATACCTACAACCGGCGCATCGCCCTGCGCGGAGCGCGCACATGAACCGCGGCGAGGCAATTATTCAGTGGGCGCGCCCACGCTTGTTCAGTAGCTGGCCTTCGGCGCTGACAACCCTGGCGATTATACTTCTCGCCGTCAAACTACTACCACCACTGATCGATTGGGCGTTGCTGCGCGCTCACTGGTCAGCCGACGCCAGTGCCGCTTGTCGCGCAGCCGACGCCGGCGCCTGCTGGTCGCTGGTGGCGGCTAAGTATCGCTTTATTTTATTCGGCACATTTCCCGCCGACCAGCATTGGCGACCGGCCCTGGTGATTGCGATCTGGCTAATGCTCTACGGTATTAGTGGCTTTCAACTACAGCGCGGTAAGAAACTCTGCGCCCTTTGGCTGGTTGGGCTAAGCGTCATCGGAGTTCTGATGTGGGGCGGAGTCTTAGGTCTCAGCTATGTGGAAAACCAGCGCTGGGGTGGGCTAACGCTCACTTTGCTGCTGAGCACCTTCGGCATCGCCCTGGCCTTTCCACTGTCGATTCTTCTGGCCCTGGGGCGGCGCTCAAAAATGCCGATCATCCGCTGGAGTTCCATCGGCTATATCGAATTGGTGCGCGGCGTGCCGCTGATCTCGGTGTTATTCATGGCCTCGGCGCTGCTGCCGCTGTTTTTGCCCCAAGGGGTGTCCGTCGACAAACTACTTCGCGCTCAGCTGGCGATGATTCTATTTGCCGCGGCCTATTTGGCTGAAGTCATCCGTGGCGGCCTGCAAGCGATTCCAGTGCAGCAGGAAGAAGCGGCCCTCGCCTTGGGCCTGAGCTACTGGCAGCGTGTCCGCTACGTCATCCTGCCCCAGGCCCTGCGGGTCGCCATTCCGCCGCTGGTCAACACCTTCATCGGTTTCTTCAAGGACACGTCCCTGGTCGTGATCATCGGCCTATTCGATTTCTTGACGACGATCAAAATCTCACTCACCGAGCCGGCCTGGAGCGGCTTCGGCATCGAGGCCTATCTGTTCGTCGCCCTGGGCTACTTCGCTTTTTGTTACCCAATGTCGCAATACAGCCAAAGGCTCGAACGGCAAATCACCCATTGCAGGAGTCTGGGCGCGCTGCGAGAAAATTAGCCGGCAGTTTTGCCGAGCCCACCGCCATGGTAAAATAACTTCTCTCGGAACCGCTATGACCATCCGCAAATTATTAGTCTGCCAACATGTGCCCCATGAAGTTTTGGGCACCCTCAATCCGATGCTCAAGCGCGCTGGCTTTCGCATCCGCTATGTTAATTTTGGCCGCCATCCCGACGCCCAACCGAGTCTGGACGGCTACGACGGCCTGGTGGTTCTTGGCGGTCCCATGTCAGCCTATGACGATCTCCGGCTACCCCATCTAGCACTGGAGATGAAGCTCATTGACAACGCCATGCAGCGCAATCTGCCAGTCTTGGGCATCTGCCTGGGCGCTCCGCTGCTCGCCCGCACCCTGGGCGCTCGGGTCTACGCCAACCACATCAAGGAGATTGGCTGGTACGATGTCGCGCTCTCCGACCATGCCGCGGCCGATCCGTTGTTGGGTGAGTTCGACGACAGCGAAACGCTCTTTCAATGGCATGGGGATACCTTTGACATCCCAAGCGGTGCGATCCATCTAGCGACCTCGCACCAGTGCGCTAACCAGGCGTTTCGCTACGGCGATAATGTTTATGGCTTTCAATTCCATCTCGAAGTCGACGAAGCGATGATCCTGCGCTGGCTCAAGGTGCCGGAGAACCGCCGCGAGATCGCCAGCCTCCATGATGGCATCGATCCGGATCAAATCCACCGCGACACTGCCGGCCATATTGGCAGGCTCCATGAGTTGAGCGACCGGGTGTTCGGACAGTTTATTGAACTCTTCGGATTGGACAAAAGCCGGCCGCGGCTGGTGGCACGTTAGAGCAAGTTTGAATTCAAAATGGAACTGGAGTGGACGGCTCGAGAAACTTGTATAACAGGATTGAACGGCCGCGTGATCGCAGCGAGCCGTAAATCGATAGCGATTACGGAGCGACAGGAACCAAACAGACTCACTCTTCATGGTTCCGGGCGGTGTCTTTTAACTGCCACCAGGTGTTTTCTTTTCTGCCCCAACGCCCTGGCCGTGAATAGCCAGGCCAACAACGATGAACTGCGGGTTGGCTCCATGCGCGAGGACTTGCCACTGGAAATTTTGCCACCGCTGGCGCGGCGCCGAAAAGACAAGGACTACTTGCTGATCAACCGGCCCGAAATGATGGATTTCAAACCGATCCAGACGCTTCTCGATCAGTTCAAGAAATCCAAATGAGCCAGGGGTTGCCGCCGCCTAATGGCTCAGTCGCGACGGCTTGGCTGATGGGTCGTTGCCGATGCGGAAGTTATTGAGCGGTCTACGAGTGCGATTGGTTTTCGCCAGCAGGCGAAAAACCACCAGTGCCACCAACGGTACCGACATCGCTACCAAGGTTAACGGGATCAAATCATTGAGCATGGCACTCCCCTCTCGGAGAGCGCATACGAGCAAGCCAAAGGCCAAATTGGGCTGTAGACAATTCAAGTAGTTAAGGTGTGGGGAGCGCGACTGCAACAGTGTCAAAGCTGGCTCCCTGTGACAAGCATGACAATCACAGGACGAGGCGCCGCCTAAGCCTCCCAGACAGCCAACGATCAATCGTCACGCACCGTCAAGCGCCGTCCCTTCTTTTGCGACTGATGGCGCTTGTCGTCGAGCATGCGCATCTTGGCGCGGTGCGAGCGTTTGCGTTTTTGCCGGCGGATTTTCTCGATGCGCTGGGCCTCGGCGCTGGCGGCGCCGCGTTGCTGGCTGTCGATCTTGTCGAGGAGCAGCCGGCGCGCCAAAAATCGATTGAGCGCCTGGGAGCGCTCCTGCTGGCACTTGACCCGAATGTAGATCACGAACTAATCGCCAAACTGCAAGACCCGAGCTATGACGCTCGCGTCGAGCGCGCCGTCGTCCTCACCATCGAAGCCTTCGACTGGAACTGTCCGCAGCATATCACGCCACGCTTTTCCCAGACCGAAGTCGAAGCGATGATCGCGCCGTTGGTAGACGAGAATCGCGCCCTGAAGGCTCAACTCGCTCAACTGGCGCCAGGCAATGACCGCTAGGGTGAAAGGAATTTGCCGGCGCCGGCAGATGGCAGGAGAATTTGCCGCCAAAAGCCACCCAGTCGAAGTCGGTGATTTAATATGCTAGGTTGTCCTTACCTTCCAACAGTTAGTGGCAATTCGTCTTGGCAGTACCGTAAGGAACTGTCGCCCCATGGGTCAGGCGTTTACAGACAACAGAGTGGCTCGCGCGTAGGTGCTGGGTCCGATTGTTGAACCACAACAGGACCGGTATCTGCGGCGACGTTGCAGCAATAAGAACGTCTGAACATAGTTTTAGGAGCGACCCTCATGACAGTAGAGTTTTCTGATTTCAATTTGCATCCGACCTTGACGCGCACCCTTACCGAGCTCGGTTACACGACGCCGACGCCGATTCAAGCGGGCATGATTCCGCTCATGCTCACCGGCGTCGATGTCATCGGCCAGGCGCAAACCGGCACCGGCAAAACCGCCGCCTTCGCCCTGCCGATTCTGCATAACTATAAGGCGCAAAAGACGCCGCAAGCATTGGTCCTCGCGCCCACCCGTGAGCTGGCGTTGCAAGTCGCCGAAGCGATGCAAGGCTATGGCGGCAACCTCGGCGCAAAAGTGCAGGCGGTCTACGGCGGTCAAGGTTTCGGTCCGCAGATCATGGCGCTACGCCGCGGCGTCGATATCGTCGTCGGCACGCCCGGCCGTTTACTCGACTTGCTCGAGCGCAAGATCTTGGATTTTAGCGCGATCAAAACCGTCGTCCTCGATGAAGCGGACGAGATGCTCAAAATGGGTTTCATCGACGATGTCGAATCGATTTTAGCTAAGACTCCAGCGACGCGGCAGACCGCGCTATTTTCCGCCACCGTGCCGGCGCCGATCCGCCGGCTCGCCGACAAGTACATGCGCGACCCCCAGTCGGTGACGATTCAGCGCAATCAAATCACCGCCATCGCCATCGAACAGCGCTATTATCTAGTTCGCCAGTCCGACAAGATCGCCGCCCTCACACGCATCCTGGAACATGAAGACGTCAAGCGCGCGTTGATCTTCGCGCGCACACGCATCGGCACCGCGGAATTGGCCAACGCGCTGACGCAGCAGGGCTTCCCCGCGGAAACTTTGAACGGCGATCTTACCCAGGAAGCGCGCGAGCGGGTGTTGAATCGCTTTCGCAACGATAAGATTCAAATCCTAGTCGCCACCGACGTCGCCGCCCGCGGTCTCGACATCGACGACATCTCCCATGTGTTTAACTATGACTTGCCTACTGAAGCGGAAGTCTACGTCCATCGCATCGGCCGCACCGGCCGGGCCAGCAAGACCGGCATCGCCATCTCGCTGATCGCGCCCGTCGAGCAAGCCCATTTGCGCCGCATCGAAACTTTCACCCGGCAAAAATTTGTCCGCGGCACGTTGCCGAGCGTCGAAGACATCATGAAACGGCGCAGCGTCGAACTCACCGAGCAGGTCGTTCTCTGGCTCAAGCGCGGCCGGATCAATCGCGAACGGACGATTGTCGACGAGCTAGTCGCTCAAGGCCATGATCCATCGGATGTCGCCGCCGCCGCCTTGAAACTCGCCCGTGGCGATGAAAAGCAGCGAACGATTGCGCCAGTGGCCGAAGTGGAAGAATTCCGCGAAGCGCGAAACGATCGTTACCAGCGCGAACCGCGCCGCGGCAGTTATCGCAACGAGCAACGCGGCCGGCCAGCGCCGGCGCCGTCGTTCACGCGCGAGTACGCCAAGCGCACGCCGCAAGCGCGCGGCGGCAAAGATTCACGTGACAGTGGCATGGTGAGACTGACGCTCAACATCGGCAAAGAACACGGCATCGGCCCGAGCGATTTAGTCGGCACCATCGCCTATCACGCCGATATCCCCGGCAACGCCATCGGCAAGATCCATATCGAAAACCAAAAGTCTTTCGTCGATGTCCCCGGCGACCTCGTGCCGCTGGTGATGAAGCAAGTCGGCAAATACAAGATCCGCAAGCAAGCGATCACCGTCTCCCTAGAGTAGAGGCCGGTCGCGACCGGCCCGGTTCGGAAACGGACTGTTGACCGCAGAGTACGCAAAGGGCGCAAAGTTCGGATACGTTTTTACTGCACCGCTGTAATCAATAATCCAGCCAATGAACCCTGACTGACGTAGGGGGCGCGATTCATCGCGCCCCTACATTCAATCGTCTGAACGCATGACAAAATGTGGGATTACGAAATCCTATGCGATGGGAGCCCCCTCGATACGCGGCCGATGACGGCCGCTACTCGGGGTGTCGGTTATGATCTGCGGGTTTACCGAGTGACCTAAGATGGCTTAAGCGTAACGACTCGCTATGAATCGCTCATCTGGCGCAATTGACTAGCAATCTGCGGCAACCAATCTCAGACCGATCAGTGCCGCCCCGCTATCCAACTGACATCTCCAGCTTGGCTACCGATTCCCCGAGTAGCCCGCAAGGGCGTAGCGAGGGGCATCCGAATACACGAGACGCTAAACGTTCTAGCGCAGCAATTCTAAAATCACCTTGATCGAATCCAACCCACGAACAACGACTACTGCACCGCGCCGCTGCGCGCCACTTTACCGGGATAAGCGCCGGTGTGCTGGCCATGTTCCATTAGCACTTGGCCGTTGACCACGGTCCACTCGATACCCGTCGCCAATTGTTTGCGCCGCTTGGCGCCGCCGGGCAGATCCTGCGCGACGCCGGGTTCCAATGGGGCGATGGTGTTGGGATCGAATATCATCAAGTCAGCGGCCATACCCGGACGCACGAGCCCGCGGTCGGCGAAGCCGAACAGCGACGCCGGTATGAACGTGAGTTTACGGATGGCGTCCTCCAACGGCATGATCTGTTTCTCGCGCACCCAGTGCGAAAGTAAATAAGTTGAGTAGCTATAGTCGGTGCGAAAAACCACATGGGCGCCGCCGTCCGACTGGCCGATGACGGTATACGGACTGGTGAGCAGCGCGGTCATCGCCGCTTGATCGCTGTTGACTTCGCGCCGTTCAAACTCCGTCTCCAAATTTTCTTCCAGCGCCAAGTCGAGAAACGCATCGAGCACATCTTTGTTTTGCTCGCGGGCGATTTCGGCGACGCTCTTGCCGGTGAGATGTTCATTCTTCGCCAACGCCGGCTTGAAGAGGAACTGCAAATCCCAACGGCGGGTAAAGTCGCCGGCGAGATCGGGGTTGAGCGGCGTTTCCACCGCTTCGAAATGGAGCTTGGCGCGGGTCGCCGGATCGCGGAAAACAACTTTCCGCTGTTCGAGCGGCAGCAGCATGACATTTTTCCAGGTCGCCATGGCGTCGAAGTGCTGCGCGGTCTTGAGCGTATAACGCAGATCGCCGGGCCGCGGCATGACGAATTGATAGCCACGATGGCCTTGGCGCATTAAATTTTCAGCGTCGGCCAACTGCTTGCGCCATTTGTCAGGTGCCGTTGCCTGTTGGGTGATGTTGCCGTAGAAAACCGGCCGCCGGCTCGCTTTAGCGAGCCTCGTGCTAATCGCGCGATCGCCGCCAAACTGAATCACGCCGCGGCCGATCTCGTCGGCCACGCCCGCCACGGCGAAAATTTCTTCTTCAGACGCGAGATTGGTCGGCGCCAATCGGCCATGCCAATCGAAGTGGCGCAAATTGCGCTCGAACGAAACGCCGACCGCGCCGGCTTCCAATCCCTCGCGCACGATCGCCTTCATCGCCGTAACTTCTTCATCCGTCGCGTGGCGCTCCTGCGAAGCTTCTCCCATCACATAACGGCGCACCGCCGAGTGGCCGATCAGCGACGCGACGTTAATGCCGAGCTTTTTGTCGAGAGCATTTAAGTACTCAGGGATCGTTTCCCAAGTCCAGTCGACGCCCGCTTCAATCGCTTCCAAAGGAATCGCTTCAACATGGGATAGAACGTTGGCCAGCATCGCGCGATCTTCCCGATGCGCCGGCGCCATCGCCAGCGAACAGTTACCCATGACGACAGTGGTAATGCCGTGATAGCAAGAATAAGTGCACAGCGGATCCCATGTGACCTGGGCATCGTAGTGCGTGTGGTTGTCGATGATCCCAGGCGAAACAACCAAGCCCTCAGCGTTGAGCGTCTGGCGCGCCGCGCCGCTGACCTTGCCGATCTCAACGATCCGCCCGCCGCTCACCGCGACATCGCCATGAAAGCCGGGAAGCCCGGAACCGTCGATCACCTTACCGTTCTTGATTACTAGATCGTATGCCATTGTTTTCTCCTATGCGGCGAAAAATGTTACGTTGCGGTTTGCAAATTTGGATCAGCGTCTGTCGGCGAAGGTATTCGAAGAGCCGCGTTCTGTCAATGAGAAGCGACAGCGAGGCCTTGGCTACTCTTTGGGTTTCAATTTTTTAAGTTCGGCGAACGGATTGTAGATCGCCGGACGCTCTTCATCGTCATACACCGCGCTCTCGCCGCTTGCCTGTCGATCCAAGGACCGTGAGTGCTCGCTGTCGTGGCAGTACATGCAGAGCAGCTCCCAGTTGCTGCCGTCGGACGGATTATTATTGTGGTTGCGGTCTTTATGGTGCACCGTCAGCTCGTGCAGTTTCTTGCTGGGAAATTCCCGTCCGCACCAGGCGCATATCCACGGCCATATCTTGAGCGCTCGATCGCGATAAACATTCCCCCGCCGCGCTCGCATCTGCCGCGCCTCGGCAAGTATGTGCTCCAGCTCGCCGTCATTCGATCGGGTCGTCTTCGATGACATTGGTCAAAGTTTATTACTGCTCACGACTTACAGCAAGACTGTCCGAACACACCTTATCCGTCCCTGGGCTCTCGGGACGATCTCACTTCGTGATTGCCCCCGTACTTTTCTAAGATTGCCCTCACAAGATATATCTAGTACGATGAGGCGGTGGATTGGCGCATCAATTACTTTCGCGAGGATAGCGAGAGATCGCCCGTCGAGTCTTTTATCGATGCACTTTCCGCAGACGAAAAGGCAGACACCATGGTTGTGATCGACATGCTGCGATCGCACGGAGTCTCGTTGGGCCGACCCTGAGTTGCACCGTTGGGGAAAGGGCTTTGGGAGCTGCGCGTAAGGACTCGCCGTCAACTCCGTATTCTTTATTTTCTCAGTACGGAGAGAACTTTTGTTTTGCTCCACGCATTTGTAAAGAAGACCCGGGAAGTCCCCGATTCAGAAACTCGCATCGCCGTGCGTCGCATGAGGCAGTTTGTTGGGAGGTAATCAACATGAACGATTTTCAAAAGCAGTTGAACCGGTTGAGCACTAGTCGAACCTTCGCGGCCGCATTCGATAAGAAACGTGGGGACGCCGAGGTGGCTTTCCAAATTCGGCGTTTGCGAGAGAGCAAGGGTTGGAGTCAAAAAGATTTAGCGAAAAAGGTCGGCTGTAGCCAGCAGGCAATCTCCGCGGTCGAGCAGTCGGGCTATAAGAGTCATTCGCTGCCGCTGTTACGCCGCATCGCGCAAGTCCTCGACGCCCAAGTCGTGGTCGCGCTGGTGCCGAGGAAAGCGGCTTGAACAATTGGCCGGAGCACCATAAGTCTGTGCTAAGGCTAGTCCGGCGCCATGCTTAAGCGAATTGCTGCAGTCCTGAACCAGTTGCTAGGGTCGCGTCTTGCTTTTTGACATTTAGTATCCGACCTAGAGCGTTCCCGGAATCACGATCTCAAAGTCGTTCCGGGAGCCGTAAAATCACGGCCGCTAAAGGTTAACACGGTCGCAGCGTTGCCCTGATCGGCGCATACGCCTCAACTTACTTTATTCTTTACTCTCTATCGCCGACTTCTTAAATTCCGTCCGCATCTCCGACTGCAATCGGCCCAACCGATACTTCTGCCAGTCCATAAACTTTCCCGACTCAGCCAGCGCCGGATGGACGGATTAGACTGTGCGCCACATCTTCTTCTTGGCAACGGATTAAATCCGAGGGACGGTGCGATCGTCGACAATCCGGAACGTTAATAGTTGACTACGAAACCAAACCGACGATAATAGATGCTAGTTCGAATAAAGGGCAAAAACAATGAAAACCGCCACCGTGTTAAAACTCAAAGCTTCGCTGAATGATTACCTACGGTCGGTCAAGGCGGGCGAAGAGTTCACGATCACCGAGCGCGGGCGGCCCATCGCCAAACTCAGTCCCACCAAAAAACTTGACGCCTCAGCGGATCGTATGACCGAAATGGAGAAACACGGTCTCATCAAGCTCGGTTCTGGCAAGTTGCCGAAAGGCTTTTGGAAACTACCTCGGCCCAAAGATTCTAAGGGGTTGGTGGCTCAGGCTGTGATGCAGGAACGAGAACAAAGCTGGTGAAGTTCTGGGACACATCAGCAATCGTCCCTCTCTGCGTTGCTGAGCCCGCTTCGGCAACCGTTAAATCCATCCTAAGTAAAGATTCAGCGATCGTAGTTTGGTGGGGAACCAAAATCGAATGCGTCTCGGCCCTCATGCGCCAACGCCGGGGGGGCTTGTCCGCGCAAAGCGAGCGACAGGCACACCACCTGTTAGACTTGCTTGCGAGTACCTGGAGTGAAATTCAGCCGAACGATTTACTACGGGCAACAGCGGACCGTCTTCTGGCGGTGCATTCGCTGCGAGCCGCTGACGCTTTACAGCTCGCGGCCGCGTTGTAGTGGTGTCAAAAGCGCGCTACGGACAAAGAATTGGTAACGTTCGATATCCGCATGCGTGAGGCTGGACGAAACGAGGGATTCACCATCCTTCTCGTCAAAACCCGCTGATCGAGAAATCTAAGTACGTCAGTTGAAGTTCATTCAAACGCCGACTTCTTAAACTCCGTCCGCATCTCCGACTGCAAGCGGCCCAAGCGATACTTCTGCCAGTCCATAAACTTTCCCGATTCGGCCAACGCCGGATGAACGGATTGGATTTTGCGCCACATCTCTTGGCAGATGAAGCGGTAGTCGGGATGGCCCTGGGGCATGGTGCGTAGCTCGCACATGTGCACGGCTTCGCGCAGGTTCATCTTCATGTACCAGCGGATTTTGTAGGCGAACGGGACGACGTACTGTGCTTCGCACGGCAGATCGCAATAAATCTGTTCGTACAACTCCGCCGTGCGTTTCATGCAATGATCGAACTCGCTTTTGAATCCGCCCTCTTCGATCTCCGGCGGCGTGTCGTAGCCATGCACCGTGGTAAAATCCTGGCGCTCTTGGGTGAGAATGCGATGGCGGTGCAGATCGCGGTAGAGACCCAAATTGCCGAGAATGTCGAAGGTGTAATAGACGTTTTCGAAAGCGCGAGAGAGCTTGTCGCGCCGGTGGCGTCGCTTGGAAAAATATTCTTGGAGAATTGTTTGCCGCTCAGACTGGCTCAGCGTTGCGGCGATCTTACGCAATTGTTCCAACGGCTGGCGCGCCTGACCGTAGAGAATCGCCGCGATGACTTTTTCTTCCGCTTGAAGATCGTAATCGACCAGATTCACTGGTTCATGTGTAACAATTGGAGTTGATGTCGTCGCACGAGCCGCCAGCGCTTTTGCCGCCGCAGTTGTCGCGACGAGAAAGTCATTGCGCTGGGCGCGCTTGACGAAGGAAGGAATCAGCTGATTCAATTCACCATGAATCGCCGCGCCGAGCGCTTGCGCTTCGGACAACTCGTGCGAGTACAACTTGCTGACCAAATATTCAAACGCCTGGCCGATGCCGAACATGCCGACGTTGGTCAGCGTCGCCGCCGGCAGATAACTGCGCAGCACGTCGCAAGCTTGCGCCCGCACGGTCGCGCGATACGCTGTCTCGGCCCAGCGCTTCAAGCGTTCATCTTTCGCCGCGTCGGCGTAACTCAAACCTTTGCCGCTTACCGGATCGCGCACTTCGAGCTGCTCGATGGGCAGCGATTTGGCGACGTGATCGAGCATCGGCTCCATCTGCTTGGAGTAGGTCTCGAACAGCAGATTCATCACTTCGAGATAGGCGTCGCGGTGGCGCGATGCCATGATCTTGGGCTCGCGGTAAAACAGATAATTGCCGGCACCATCTTTTTGGTCGAAGCGCACGTAGCGCGTCGATTTTTCCAGCGGCGCGATGCCGATGCGCGCGTCTTCCAATAACTTCGCCGCGACGTTGGAAATATTCTCGCAGGCGATATGCGCGCCGCCCAACTGGGCGACGGAATCGTCGCCGTAGCCGACCAGCACGCGCTCGAAGAACGCCCGGGCTTTCTTCAGCGCCGCGCTGTCGTCGGCGGCGGGAATCTGGCCGCCAAGCAAGTCTTTCAAAGCCAGCTCGGGATCGCCGAGAAACTCGTCGAGAAAAGTCCGTCGCAAGCTCTTCGCCGAACGGCTGTAACGCGAAAACAGCGCGCCGGCGACTTCCTGGGGTAGTTTCAAACCGAAGGTGTCGCGTTCGAGATTGGTGAAAAAAAGCGCCAGCCGTTTTTGCTCGTCGGTGGAGAACTCCGCGGTCATCGTGGGAATTTCCTCAGTAGAAAGTTGGCGCTATTCTATGCGCTTCTGTGCCAATAACAAGCGAGAATGCGCACCGCCACGGCAAGTCACCTTGACTCTTCGGCGCAGAAAATGTTTCATAGGGAAATATGTTTGTTCCTAGCGCTCTCGCGCCATCGAGATTGGAGAATCGGTCGGAATGAAATTGCTTGTCACCGGCGCAACCGGCTTCATCGGCACGGTGCTCTGCGACCAACTCCTCGACCAAGGCCACTCGCTGACGCTGTTCAGCCGCGGCGCACCACCCAACACCAACACTCCGTACCGGCGCTGGCTGCACTGGACGCCGGGCACCTTGCGTTCTTGGGAGACCGAGTTGGAAGGCATCGACGGCGTGATCAATCTCACCGGCGAGCCCATCGCCGCACGGAAGTGGACCAACACGCAGCGCCGCCGGCTCGAGAAGAGCCGCGTCGACGCCACCCATGTCTTGGTCGCGGCCTGCGCCAAGGCGCAGCACAAACCGAAATTTCTCATCAACGCTTCCGCGGTCGGTTACTACGGCGCCCACGGCGATGAGATTTTGACCGAAGAAGCACCCTGTGGCGAAGATTTTTTAAGCCTGCTGTGCCGCGATTGGGAAGAGGAAGCGATCCGGGCCGAGGATCTCGGCATGCGCGTAGTGCGTTTGCGCACGGGCATCGTGCTCGGCCCCCACGGCGGCGCGCTGGAAAAGATGACCGCGCCGTTCAGATTTTATCTCGGCGGACCGCTCGGCACCGGCAAGCAGTGGATGTCGTGGATTCATTTGGAGGATCAGGTGCGCTTGATCCTCCACGTTATAAACAATCCTCAAGCTAGCGGCGCGATCAACGCGACGTCGCCCAATCCGGTGCAGAACGAAGAGTTCAGCCAAACCTTGGGCAAGGTTTTGAAACGCCCGAGTTGGTTTGCCGTGCCGGCCTTCGCCCTGCGCATGAAACTCGGCGACATGGCGGAGATGTTGCTCACCGGCCAACGAGTGGCCCCCGCCGCCGCGCAAAAACTCGGCTTCGAGTTTCATCATCCCGATCTGCTCGAAGCGCTGCAAACTTGCATGCCGCTATGAGTCGTCGATTCGCTCGCGGTAAAAATCATTCACCCAAAGTCGCCAAGAAATTATCCCGTCGTTTCTATCCGCCGCTACGGTAAGCGCTATGCCAAGCTTACGGGCAAAAATCTATGGAACTTAGAGACCGAGTCGTCTTCATCACCGGTGCATCCAACGGCATCGGCAGACAACTTGCCATCGATCTCGCCGTCCGCGGCGCCATCGTCGTCGGCTGCGGCCGGGTGCGCGAGCGTCTGGTGGAGACTCTAAAAGAAGTTCGCAAAGTCAGTCCCAAATCATTGATGATCGCCTGCGACATCGGCGACGCAGAGCAAGTGCATGACATGATGAGCAAAGTCCACGCTGACTTCGACGGCGTCGATATCTTGATCAACAATGCCGGCATCGGCATGCGCCGACCGTTTGTCGACACGCCGCTGGAAACCATCGAAGCGATCCTGCGGACCAATTTTCTCGGCGCGGTTTACTGCACCCACGAAGTCCTGCCGGCGATGATCGCCCGCGGCTCGGGCCATATCGTCAACATCTCCTCGGGCGCCGGCAAGATCGGCACCCTCAACATGGCCGGCTACTGCGCGTCGAAATTCGCCGTCAACGGCTGGTCGGAAAGTCTCTATCACGAACTCAAACCGCTGGGCGTAAATGTCTCGGTGATTTGCCCCGGCCCGGTGACCACCGATTTCAACCGTGAGTTTCGCGACAGCGAACCGAAATCGCCACCGGCGCTATTCGTCGGTGTCGAAGCGGTCTCGGCCCAGGTCCTGCGCGCCATCGAAAAAAATAAATTCGAAGTGGTCATGCCGCGCTGGCTCGCGCTGCTATGCGCGGTCAAAGCCGTCGCGCCAGGAACATTCCGCTTCTTCGCCCAGCGCCGCTTTCGGGTTCACGTCACGGCGCCGGCGCTAAAGTCGGTCTCGCCTGATTTTCCCGGGAACTAACAAGCGGAACCATCGTTAATTGAGTTGTAGGAGAAAAACCATGAAAATCCCTTCGATCATCGCGGCGCTCATCTTGGCAGGTTCGACAAACCTTGCCTTCGCCCAGTTCGGCCCCAAAGATTCGGCGCCCCAGTCGGCGACGGAAATTGAGCGGATAAAAGTTGGCCAAGCGGCGCCGGATTTTACCCTCGAAGATAGCGACGGCAAAGCCATCGCGTTGTCAGAGCTGCGCGGCAAGAAATCGGTTATCTTAGTTTTCTACCGCGGCTACTGGTGACCCTTCTGCCTTGAACAGCTCGGGAAGCTGAAAAGCCTTTTGACCAAACCGCAGAAAGAAAAAACCCAGATCCTCGCGGTCAGCGTCGACAACCATGACGAGTCGAAGAAATTCGCCGAGATGCTGCGCAAACGTTTCGACGGCGAGTTCGATTTCCCGCTGCTCGAAGACAAAGATCATAAAGTGATCGACCGCTACGGAATTTTTAATCCCGACGGCAAAGGTTGGCCGCACCCGGCAACCTACGTCATCGACCCCAAGGGCGTGGTGCGCTGGAAATTTGTCGAGGTAGACTACAAGAAGCGCGCGTCCAACGAGCAGATCGGCCGCGAGCTGGCGAAGATCAAATAGCAGGAACATTGCGAGAGCGTTCCGAACCTCCCCCTTTGAAAAAGGGGGAATGAGGAGGATTTTAATTCTGCGCGCGTAAGAAACTATCTCATCATTATTGATGCTCGTCGTAATTCGTTACTCCACGAAGAACGCTTGACCACATCAAAAAGACCACCCAGCCCCACAACCAAACCCCCCTTGATCCCCCTTTATCAAAGGGGGAGAAGATTTTTAAGATACACTCAGATCAACTGCGGCATCCTGCGTAACGAACCAGGTTAATTTGCCGTTCTCCGGTTTTACGCGCGCCGCTGGGTAATCGTTGTTTTCGGCAGATAGAATCGTTTTAACCACCGCCGCTTTGCTCGCGCCGGCGATCAGAAAATTAATCTGCGCTGCATTGTTGATCACGGGAAACGTCAGCGTCAGCCGGTACGCCTTTAATTTCTCGACGTAAGTCGTTGCGACCAATCGGCGCGTCTCGTTCAACGCCGAACTGCCGGGAAACAGCGACGCCGTATGGCCGTCCTCGCCGAGACCGAGCAGGATCAGATCGAAGCGCGGCGCAGCGTCGTCAGCCAAGTGAAAATGTCGGCGCAACTCCGCTTCATACTCAACCGCGGCGACCGGCGGCGCTTTTTCACCGGACATGCGGTGGACATTGCCGCTTGGAATGTCGATCTTCGACAACAACGATTCTTGAACCATGCGAAAATTACTTTCCGCATGATCCGGCGCCACGCAGCGCTCGTCGCCGAAAAATAAATGAATCTGCCGCCACGCCAAGCGTTTGCTGAATTCGTCAGTAGCCAGCAATGAATAAAGAACTTTGGGCGTCGAACCGCCGGAGAGCGCGACGTTGAATTGACGGCGCGCAGCGATCGCAGCCGCGGCCAGCGAAACAAACTGCGCCGCCGCTTTGCGGCCGAGATCGATGGCATCCCGGCAAACAATGACCTCGGGTTTAATCACTGGCGAGAAAAGCCGCATAGTAGGCGGCGCCGCGCAGCGCCGCTTGATCGTTGAGCACCACTTGCACGGGAATCGCCGCCAGCAACTCGCCGTAACGTCCCTTGTCGGAAAAGGCGTGCATGAAGCTGCCGTCTTTCAACTTGGCAAGAATCTTCGGCGCGATGCCGCCGCCGATGTAAAGGCCGCGCACCGATTTCGCGCGCAGCGCGAGATTGCCCGCCTCGGCGCCATAGATGGAAACGAACAGATCTAAACTTTTGACACAAATCTCCGCTTCGCCGGCGAGCGCCGCTTGGGCAACCACCGCGCTCGAATCGTCGCCGGCGGCGAACTGCTCGGTGAGCGCCGGCGGCTCCGGCAAACCGCGGCTTTCTTTGAAGAAGCGATAGATATTAAAGAGCCCAGGTCCGGAAACCACCCGTTCGTAACTCACATGACCGAAGCGGTCGATCAAATAACGCAGCAGTTCGATTTCCAACTCATTGCGCGGCGCGAAGTCGCCGTGGCCACCCTCCGAAGCCAAGGGATGGAAATGGTGTCCGTCGTCATAAAGGATCGCTTGGCCCAACCCGGTGCCGGCAGAAATCAACGCTTTGTTGCCGGACTGCCGCATGGTGCCTTCGTTGAGCGTGCAAAACTCGTCGTTGTTGAGCGTGAAAATACCGTAAGCGCCGGCTTCGAGATCGTTGAGCAGCGTCACGCTGTCGAGCTTGAGCGAACGGCGCAACTCCGCGGTATCGATCATCCAAGGGAGATTGGGAGTTTTAACTTTACCGTCGACCACCGGCCCAGCGATGCCGAAACAGGCGGATTCGACTTTGTGGCCGTCGCCGGCGAGAAATTCTTGCAGCACCGGCACCAGGCCGGAATAACGTTTACTGGGAAAAGTGCGCAGCGTCTCCGAGCGCAGCTTCTCATCCTGCACCGAGAACAAAGCGAGATGGGTTTTCGTGCCGCCGATATCGCCGGCGAGAACCAGGTTTCTTGAAGCCATAAGAGTTACTCACCGCCAAGGACACGAAGCCAAGAGGGCGGGTTTCAAACCCGCCCCTACATTTCCGAATTCCATTTTGCGCCCTTTGCGTTCTTTGCGGTTAATCATTCCGAATCTGATTATGGCCGGCGCCAACGCCGGCCGTCGCGCTGCATGAAATCGTCCGCTTCTTTTGGGCCCCAGGAACCGGAATCGTAATTGGGAAAGTTCTTCGGCTTGCTCAAACCCCACACTTGGATGATCGGATCCATCAACGCCCAAGCCGACTCGACCCAATCGTGGCGCGTGAACAATGTCGAATCCCCTTCGATGCAATCTTCCAATAAAGTTTCGTAAGCTTCCGGCGAGCTGTTGCCGAACGCTTCCGAGTAGTTGAATTTCAGATTGAGCGGGCTAACGGTGATGTCCGGTCCCGGCGGTTTGACTTCGAAACGCAGGGAGATGCCTTCGTCGGGTTGAATGCGCATGACCAACACATTGGGGCTGACATCTTCCACCGCGGATGATTTGAACAGCAACATCGGCGGCCGTTTGAATTGAATCGCGATCTCGGTGACGCGCTTGGCCATGCGCTTACCGGAGCGCAAGTAGAAGGGCACGCCTTCCCAACGCCAATTGTCGACGGCCAATTTAATCGCCGCGTAGGTCACCGTCGGCGACTCCTTCGCCACCCCCGGTTCTTCGCGATAGCCAAGCGCTCGCTCAGCGCCAAGCTGGCCAGCGCCATACTGACCGCGCACCGCGGCGGTGGAAACTTCCTCCGGCGCGATCGCCCTGACCGCGCGCAATAGTTTGCCCTTCTCGTCGCGCACCGCATCGGCATTGAAACCCACCGGCGGCTCCATCGCCGTCAGACAGAGCAGTTGCAGCAAATGATTTTGAAACATGTCGCGCACCACGCCGGCGTCTTCATAGTAGCCGCCGCGGCTCTCGACGCCGACGCCTTCCGCCGCCGTGATCTGCACATGGTCGACGTAGCGCCGGTTCCAGATCGGTTCGAAAACGGAATTGGCAAAACGAAAAACCATGATGTTTTGCACGGTCTCTTTGCCGAGATAGTGATCGATGCGGTAGATTTGCTTTTCGCCCAAGGCGTCGTGCACGCGCTGATTGAGTTCCCGCGCGGTTTGTAGATCGGTGCCGAAGGGCTTTTCGATAATCACCCGCGAGCGCGGCTCATTGGCATAATCTTTCTGCGCCAAGCCGAGCGTGGCGATGCGCTCGATCACCCCGCCGTAAAGATCCGGCGGCATGGCCAAATAAAAAACCCGCGCCGGCAGTACGCGGCTGCCGTGATCGAAGTTATCGATGAACAGCTTCAGTCGCTCGTAGCCGTCGGTTTCTTCGTATCCGCCGCGCACGTAGAAAAGCGTCTTGGCAAATTCCTGCCACACCGCTTCATCGCCGAGACCGGTGCGGGAAAATTCTTTCACCGCCTCGCGCATCTTGTCGCGAAAGGCGTCGTCGGTCATCTCGCTGCGCGCATAACCGACCACGGCGAAGCGCTCGGGCAAACGTTTTTCCAAGGCTAAGTTATAAAGCGCCGGAATCAGTTTGCGCTTGGTCAGATCGCCCGACGCGCCGAAGATCATCACCACGCAGGCGTGAGGCTTTTTCCCTTGGCCGATAACCGGCGAAACATACTCGTGCGGATCGCTCGCCATCGACAATTACCCTTTTTTCACCGCGTGGCCGCCGAATTCGTTGCGTAGCGCGGCGATGACTTTGTTGGAAAAGGCGTCTGGCTGGCGCGACGAAAAACGCGCGAACAGCGAGTGCGCCAACACCGGCGCGGCGACGCCACGCTCGATCGCTTCGATGACCGTCCAGCGCCCTTCACCCGAATCGTCGACATAGCCTTTGATGCCGTCGAGCTTAGCGTCTTTTTGAAATGCGCTCTCGCACAGTTCTAACAGCCACGAGCGCACCACGCTGCCTTGGTTCCACAAGTGGGAAACTTTTTCCAAGTCGAGATCGAACTGCGAAGCTTTGAGCAGCTCAAACCCTTCGCCGTAGGCTTGCATCATGCCGTACTCGATGCCGTTGTGGACCATTTTCACGAAGTGGCCGGCGCCCACCGGTCCGGCGTGAAGATAGCCGTCCTTCGGCGCCAGCGTAAGAAAGATCGGTTCCAAATGGCTAACCACGTCTTTAGCGCCGCCGACCATCATGCAGTAACCGTTTTGCAGTCCCCAGATGCCGCCGCTGGTGCCGGCGTCGATGAAGTTTAAACCGTGGGATTTTAATTTTTCGCCGCGCCGTATGGAGTCTTTATAATTCGAATTGCCGCCGTCAATGATGGTATCGCCCTTGGCCAAGCTCGGCAACAATTCATCGATGGTCCGATCCACCGGATCGCCCGACGGCACCATCAACCAGACGGCCCGAGGCGCTGACAATTTGTTGACGAAGTCAGCGAGCGACGCGGCGCCCACCGCGCCCTTATCGACGACGCGCTGAATTGCTTCGGCGCTGCGATCGTAGGTAACCACTTTGTGGCCGCCGAGCACCAACCGTTCGGTCATGTTGGCGCCCATCCGGCCGAGACCGATCATTCCGAGTTCCATATTTTTTCTCCTTCCCTGGAGAAGCGCACTTACACGCGCAATGAATCCGCCAGTCGCTGCAATCCGCCGCTGCTGTCGCTACCCAAGTTGACCCTGAGGGTACGCCGGCGGCGCTGTTTGAGCGCGCTGAAATCGCCGATCGCTTGGGCCTGGATCAAAGCATCGAACGTGTAGTTCGTCTCCGGTACAGCTAAGTTATCGGCGGGCTGATCGACAATCTGTAGCACCAACGCGGAATTGGGCCCGCCCTTATGGAGCTGGCCGGTGGAATGGAGAAAGCGCGGCCCGAAGCCCACAGTCGTCGCCGTCCCCAATCGGTTTTGAATCGTCGCGCACAACTCTTGCAGCGCCGCGCTATTGGCCGGCGACGGTTCGATGTAAGCTTGCACGACGACATAGTCGCGCGGCTTTTTCTTGCCGAGCCAAGCGCTGGCCGCTTTCGTCAATGCCGCGGCGTCCGCGGCGCTGACCTCGTCCTTGAGTTTGCCATTGCCGCTGCCGCTTTCGCTCATCGCTTTCTTGGATAAATCCTTGGCCAATTGAACATCGGGCTGATTGAAGGGATTGATTGCCAGCGCCGCGCCCGCTGCCGCCACGGCGAACTCCCAGCGGAAAAATTCCTGGCCGATGTCATGCTTGTCGGATAAATCCAGGCGCGCCACCGGATGGCCGTTGGCTTCCAGCGCCGCCACCTGGCGGTCGAGCTGGGAATTGTCATCGCTCGCCAACCTGAGATAGGCGAAGAAACGATCGGCGCCATACTTTTCCGGCGCGCCGATACGCTCGTTGGCCACCGGCACGATGCCTTTGCCTTCCTTGCCGGTGCTCTCGGCGATCAATTGCTCGACCCAAGAAGGAAACGCCGCCAACGACGGTGAGCAAAGGAAAGTAATTTTGTCGCGCTTGGCCAGAGTCAACTCGCCGAGCGCCGCGCCGAGCATCAGACCCGGATTTTGGCCGTCAGCAATCGCCGCGCCGCAGGCCGCGCTCATGCGCCGCGCCCGCGCTAGAACTGCGCCGATATCGACACCGATCAGCGCCGCCGGCACCAAACCGAAGGGAGTCAAAGCCGAATAGCGCCCGCCGACTTCGACCTGCGCGTTGAAGATGCCGCGAAAATTTCTTTCCTTGGCGAGCTTTTCCAAAGGCGTTGCCGGATCGGTGATGGCGACAAAGTGCGGACCGCCATCGACGCCAAGTTTTTTCAGCTTGTCCCAGAAATAAAAGAAAAAAGAATTAGTTTCCGTCGTCGTTCCCGATTTGCTCGAGACGACAAACAGCGAGTGCGCTAAATCGATGTCGCGTTCAACCGCTTTCACCGCCGCTGGATGCGTGCTGTCGAGCACGCGCAGCTTGGGATAGCCCGCACTATGGCCAAAAGTTTCCTGAAAAACTTCCGGTGCCAAACTCGAACCGCCCATGCCGAGCAAAACAATATGCTTGATGCCGTCCGCCCTAGCCTTATCGGCGAAAGTAGCCAGCGCCGCAACCTGTGACGCCATGGTCTCGGGTAGTTCCAACCAACCCAAGCGATCGGAAAGTTCTGGTTGAACATCCTTGGACCAAACCGTGTGATCTTTTTTCCAGATGCGCTGGCCAAGCGCGGCGCTTTGCCAATCTTTCAGCCGTTTGTCGACGCGCCGCTGATATTTACCCAGATGCAATTCTTGATGGTTCAACTCGATACCGGCCAGCGCTTGGCGTTTCTTTTCTAATGCAGCCATTAATTGATCGAACGACGTAGCGAAAGCGGCGACACCATCCACCTGCAACTTTTCCGTGATCCCGTTTAGATCGATGCCGAGCCGCGCCAAGCTGGCCAACGCCCGATCGGCGTCATCGAAGCCGGTTTTCACCGTGGCGCCGGGAATCTTGCCATGATCGCGAAACGCGTTGAGGGTTTCCGGCGGCACGGTATTGACCGTTTCCGGGCCGATCAGATTTTCCAAGTAGAGCACGTCTGAATAGGCCGGATTTTTCGTCCCGGTGCTGGCCCACAACGGCCGCTGCACCCGCGCGCCGCGGCTACGCAGCGCCGCGAAGCCTTCGCCGTGAAAAATTTCTAGGAAACGACGGTAAACGATTTTCGAATTGGCGATGGCGATTTTGCCGAGCAGCGCTTTAGCTTCGGCGCTGCCGTTTTTTTCTAGTTCTTTATCGACCACGGTGTCGACTCGGCTAACGAAGAACGATGCCACCGACGCGACTTGCGCCGGATTGGCGCAGCGTTCCAAACCTTTCACGTAGGCCCGCGCCACCGCTTCGTAGTGGCTCATGGAAAACATCAGTGTGACGTTGATATTTAAACCGTCGGCGATCAGCTGCTCGATGGCGGGAATGCCCGCGGGGGTCGCCGGCACTTTGACCATCAGGTTGGGCCGGTTGACCGCCGCGCGCAAACGCTTGGCCGCGTCGATGGTGCCTTGAGTATCGTGCGCCAAGTGCGGCGACACTTCCAAACTGACGTAACCGTCATCGCCGTTAGTGGAGTCGAAAACCGGCCGCAGCGCATCGGCGGCCATCTGAATGTCCTCGATCGCCAACGGTTCATACAATTTTTCTAGTTCGGCAGTGGGATCGCCGGCGAGCATAACGCCCAGCGCGCCGTCGTAGTCGGTGCTGCCGGCAATCGCTTTTTCAAAAATCGTTGGGTTGCTGGTAACACCGCGGATGCCGTCCTCGTCGACCATCCGTTTCAACTCGCCGCTGCTAATCAAGTTGCGCCGGATGTAGTCGAGCCAGATCGACTGTCCTTGTCCACCGAGCTCTTTCAAAGGATTCATGCTCTGTCACCCTCATCAGGTTGTTGTGGCAAAACTTCCTCGGAGTCCTTCGACTGGCTCAGGACGAACGGAAGGGAGCTCGAAACGATCGAAGAAAATCCGTTCATGCTGAGCCTGTCGAAGCATGTTCCGCTTTTTTCTGCCGCTTGTTAATCTTTTTTGCCGTAGCGCTGCTCCAGTGCGGTAATTTTTTCCACCCGGCGCCGATGCCGCTCTGCGCCGTTAAACTTCGCCGCTAAGAAATTATCGACCAACTCGCGCGCCATCTCGACGCCGATCACGCGCGCGCCGAGCACCAGGATGTTCATGTCATCATGCTCGACGCCTTGGCGCGCGGAATAAGTATCGTGACACAGCCCGGCGCGGATGCCGGGAATCTTATTGGCCGACACCGAGGCGCCGACGCCGCTGCCGCTGCCGCAGACGACAATACCGCGTTCAGCTTGGCTGGTTAGAATCGTCTGGCTCACCGCTTCGGCGAAGTCCGGATAATCCACCGGATGGTCGCTGTCGGTACCTTTGTCGAGTAGTTCATGGCCGCGCTGGCGCAAATCCGCGAGAAGAATTCGTTTCAATTCGAAACCCGCGTGATCCGCGCCGATGGCGATGCGCGTGGCTAGCCTTTTAATTGCTCCTTCGCCGCGGCGACGATATTTTCCACGGTGAAGCCGAATCTTTTCTGCAACTGGTTAAATGGCGCCGAAGCGCCGAAGCCCTTCATGCCGATCACCGCGCCGCTCATGCCGACATATTGCGCCCAGCCGAATGTTATCGCTTGCTCGACGGCGACGCGGGCGGTAATCGCCTTAGGCAAAACCTGCTCGCGGTAACTCTTATCTTGCAATTCGAACAATTCCCAAGACGGCATGCTAACCACGCGCGTTTGAACGCCGGCCTGTTTCAACTGCTCGAAAGCTTCGACGCACAAATAAACTTCGCTGCCGGTAGCGATCAAGATCACCTGCGGTTTGCCGTTATCGGCATCGGCTAGAATATAAGCCCCTCTAGCCAATCCGGCGGCGGCGCCATACTTGGTTCGATCCAAGGTCGGCAACGCTTGGCGCGTCAACGCCAAAGCCACCGGCTGATGTTGCAATTGCATGATCACGCGCCAGGCTTCGACCACTTCGTTGGCGTCCCCGGGGCGCAGTGTAATCAAGCCGGGAATCGCCCGCAGCGCCGCCAGATGTTCCACCGGCTGATGCGTCGGTCCGTCTTCGCCGACACCGATGGAATCGTGGGTGAAGACATGAATCGCCGGCAACTCCATCAACGCCGACAGGCGAATCGACGGCCGGGCGTAGTCGCTGAATATTAAAAAACCGGAACCATAGGCGCGCACGCCGCACAGCGTCATGCCGTTGACGATCGCCGCCATGACATGCTCGCGCACGCCGAAGTGAAAATTACGCGCGCCAAAATTGCCGGCGGCAAAATCGCCGGCGCCATCGAAAGTCAGCCGGGTCTTGGTCGACGGCGCGAGATCTGCGGAACCGCCCATGAGCCACGGCACATGCTTGGCGATGGCGTTCAAAACTTTACCGGAAGAATCGCGCGTCGCTTGGCCCTTAGGATCGGCGGGATATTCGCTCAACTCTTTATCCCAACCCGCCGGCAGTTCGCGCCGCTGCATGGTTGTTAACTGCTCGGCGAGCTCGGGAAATTTTGTTTGGTATTCGCCAAATTTCGCCGTCCATCGTTCCCGCGCGCCGCGGCCCCGGGCGCCCAAGCCGCGGGCGAAATGTTCCAGCACACCTGCGGGCACGAAAAACTTTTCGTCCTCGGGCCAGCCGTAATTTTTTTTCGTCGCTTTGATTTCCGCCTCGCCCAAAGGTTCACCATGAGCCGCCGCCGTATCTTGTTTGGTCGGCGCGCCAAAGGCGATGTGACTGTCGACGACGACGAAGGTCGGCCGGTCCTTACACTGGTGGAAATTGGCAATGGCTGCGTCCAAGGCGGGCTGATCGTTGGCGTCGGCCACATGCAAAACATTCCAGCCATAGGCTTCGAAACGTTTGCCGACGTTTTCCGACAACGCCAGACTGGTGCTCCCTTCGATGGAAATTCGGTTGCTATCGTAAAACCAGCAGAGATTTTCCAATTTCAAATGACCGGCGAGGGACGCCGCTTCGCTGCTGATGCCTTCCATCATATCGCCGTCACCGCACAGGGCGTAAACATTGTAGTCGAAAATATCGAAGCCCGGCCGGTTGAAATAGCTGGCGAGCCATTTCGATGCGATCGCCATGCCGACGCTGTTGGCGACGCCTTGGCCGAGCGGGCCAGTCGTCGTTTCAACACCCGCGGTCAAACCGAATTCGGGATGGCCGGGAGTTTTACTGTCGAGCTGGCGAAAGTTTTTTAGATCGTCGAGGGTCAGCGTCGGTTGATTGAGCACCTGATGCTTGGCGTCGAGGGCGCGCACGCCGGCCAAGTGCAACGTCGAATAGAGCAACATCGACGCATGGCCGATGGACAACACGAAGCGATCGCGATTGGGCCACAGCGGATCGGCCGGATCGTACTGCAAGTGGCGCTGCCACAAACCGTACATCACCGGCGCCATCGACATCGGCGTGCCGGGATGGCCGGAGTTGGCCTGCTGCACCGCGTCCATGGACAAAGTACGGATCGTATCGATGCACAACTGGTCGGTTACTGGGCTCATAATTTTTTCTGCCTACTCTAACCGGAGTGGACCGGTGCTAAGGGTTGGTTGCTAAATTAGCATTATCACTTTCAGTCGATCAGGTCAGCACCTTTAGAGTAATTATCGCCAGCTGCGCAGCAATATTTAATCCCACGCCAGCCGTCAGAACTTTGACGGCGAATCATCGAGCGTCGCCAAACAAGCGAACGTTTTCGCCATGCGGCAACGTAACGCCAAATCATTGGAGCCACGCAAGCGTTGAACATCCTCCGGCGTATCGATATCGAACCACTCGGGCAGCGAGCTGAACGAAATCGCCAGCCGGCGCAAACGCGCCGTGGTCTCGGTCAAAACCTGGTCATGGCTCCAGGTCATCCCAGCAAACAATTCCGGCGTCGGCCGGTTCATGCCGATCAGATAGTAACCGCCGTCGCGGCTCGGACCGAGCACGACTTTAGGCTCGGCGCATGACAACTGCGTGAACGCGTCATCAAGTATCGCCAACGGCAGCGCCGGCAAATCGCTGCCGACGAGCACGACGTTGCGGTGTCCCAGTTGCCAACAATCGACGAACAATTGCTCCATGCGCCGGCCGAGATCGTCGCCCTTTTGGGCGATGTAAGTGTAAGCATCGCCGCCCAGCGCGCCGATCTGCGCCGCCGCGTCGTTGGGCGTGTAAGCCACATAGCGCGCCGCGCCGGCGTAGCCTTTGAGGTGTTCGAGTTGATCGGCGAGCAGCGCGCGATACAACTGCGCCGCTTGCTCAAGCGTCAGCGGCGGCACCAGGCGAGTTTTCACCAAGCCCGCCACCGGCGCTTTGGCCATGATGGCCAGCCCGTTAGCGAGTGTCGGCATAGAATTGTTTCAAGCGCACCGGCGAGACGCCGGCAAAGTAGAGCAGCTTCAAGGTCCAGATGCGAAAGATCGTCCGCCACAACCCGTCCGTCTCCCAGCGCCGCGCCGAAGTGCGCACCCGGCTGCGCAAGCAAGCCACCGCGCCATGTTTTTTCAGGGCGCGGCAAAAGGCGATATCTTCCATGAGTGGAATGTCGGGAAATCCGCCCATGCGCGTAAACACTTCGCGGCGCACGAACAACCCCTGGTCGCCGGTACCGACTTTAGACATTCGCGAGCGAAAACTTATCAGCCGCGCCACCACCGGCAACAACCAATGACTGCCATCGAGCTCAACATCGAACCGACCGCCGACATAGCGCGGATCGGCGAACGCGGAATCAATGTCGGCAAAAGCAGAATCAGGTAAACGCGTATCAGCGTGCAAAAACAGCAGCGCTTCGCCGTGGGCTTGGCGCGCGCCGAAATTCATCTGCCGCGCCCGGCCGCGCTCCGATGAAATGACGGTCACGGCAAATCGGCTAACGATCTGACAAGTCCGATCCGTACTGCCGCCGTCGACGACAATGATTTCATACGGCGCCAGCGTGGTTAACGCCGCAAGCGTGGCGCCAATCGACTTCTCTTCATTGAGTACCGGCACGATGACGGAAATATTCATTGGCTCTCGCGATTTAAGGTTTTATATCGACGCCGTTGAGCCGCCAATCATAATCGTGCCTCAAGCCGCCTTGGTAGTTCTCGAGGGCCGCCGCCAACGGTGGATCGGCGTAGTTGCGCCAGTGCTCCATCAGCCCTTCGGCGTCGCCGCCAAAATCTTCTTGGAACCAAACATAGATGCTCGACACTTTGAGCTTGCTGCCGGTGAGCGCCACGCCGCGGCCGTGATTGATAAATTCCTTGGCGCCCTTTTCCAGCAGCGCTTCAGTGTTGTCACCGGTGTACGCCGCCGGCGGCAAATTGGGACAGCCCAAGCTAGCGCAGTTGACCGCGTAGTGAAGCCGCGGGTCTTTCCAGATCGGCCTGAGAATCCGATGCTCAATGTCATCGAGGGAAAGCTTTTCGCCCTCGACAGTGAGTAATTTCGCTCCCCACGGCCCACGCTCGAACAATCCCGGCGAGATGTTAATGTCGCGAATCGACGCCACCGGAAAGCGCGACAAGATCAGGTCGATAGTGAGCGCGTTGTAGAGATTGATCCAATAGGCCAACTGCTCTTTGCGATTGTAACTGGAGATCGAGATCCCCTGCAGAAACTGCGAATAATTCTTCAGCAGTTTTTGATCGTCAGCGCGAACATCCTGATAGCGTATTCGGTTAATCCTCGACGGATGGCTCACGACATGCTGCTTGAGCAGACGATCCCACGTCTCATGATCGATCTTCTGCCCGCTCGCCGGATCGTGTTTCTGCCAACGTGGCCAAAGCTCCGCCTTGGGCGCCGCCCACGCGCTAGAATATCCAAGCACAACCACGAGCAGAACGCGTGCCCAATTATGAATCCGAAACCCCTTACCCTTCACCCTTCACCCCTTACGATCTTTTTCATCTCCGCCACGCCAACCACTTGGCAAAAATCTTTTTCACCGTCGGCGTAAGTTTGGTGCGCATATAAGCGTCGCCAATCTTGCGCAGCACCTCGGCCTGGGTTGGGTACGAATGAATCGTTGATGATAAAACCCCGACCGACTGCTTCGCCGTGATCGCCAAGGTCAACTCGCCCAACATTTCGCCGGCGTGACGGGCGACAATCGTGCCGCCGAGAATCCTAGCAGTTTTCTGATCGTAGTGAACCCGCGCGAAACCGTCGGTCTCGCCGTCGAGAATCGCCCGGTCGACATCGCTGAGCGATTGCGTGATCGTCGCCACGTCGTAGCCGGCGGCCTGGGCATCCTTTTCATAATAACCGACGTGGGCGATTTCTGGATCAGTGTAGGTGCACCAAGGCATGACCAAGTCAGTCGCTTTGCGGCGCGACATGAACAGCGCGTTGGCGATGACGATGCGCGCCATGGCGTCGGCGGCGTGAGTAAACTGATAGCGCGAGCAAACATCGCCGGCGGCATACACTCTCGGATTGGACGTGCGCATACGCGCATCGACTTCGACGCCGCGCCTGCCGAAACGAATATTGGCGGCGTCCAAGCCCAAGCCTTCAAGATTGGGCGTGCGTCCGACCGACACAAGAATCGCGTCGCAAGCCAATTCCATCGACTTGTCAGCAACCTTCGCGACGAGAAGTTTTGCCCCATCGCCCTGCGCCGCACTGTGAATCTTGGCGCCGGTGATAATCTTGACGCCATCCTTTTTGATCTGCGCGCGCACGATCGCCGCGGCGTCGCGATCTTCCTTGGGCAAAATCTCAGCGCCATCCGTCAGCATCGTCACGTCACTGCCGAAACGTTGAAAGCTCTGCGCCAGCTCGCAACCGATCGGACCGGCGCCGATCACGATCAGTCGCTTTGGCAATTCGGTCAAGGTAAAAATCGTTTCGTTAGTGTAAAAACCGATGTCACGCAGACCTGGAATCGTCGGCTCGGCGGCGCGTGCGCCGGTGGCGATCACCGCGCGGCCGAATTGTAAGCGCTTGCCATCGACCTCAATGGTATTGCCATCGACAAAGCAGCCATTACCGAGAAACACATCGACGCCGAGCTTGGTGAAACGTTCGACGGAATCGTGGTGACTGATTCCGGCGCGCAGTTTGCGCATGCGCGCCATCGCCGCCGCGAAACCGATCTCGGGATTGCTGGAATGGTGAATACCGAACTCCGTGCCGCCACGCGCGTCATGTGCCGCCCGCGCCGCGCGAATCATCCCTTTCGACGGTACGCAGCCGACGTTCAGACAATCGCCGCCCAAGAGATTACGCTCGATGAGCGCGACCTTGGCGCCCAGCCCCGCGGCGCCGGCGGCGCTCACCAAACCGGCGGTGCCGCCGCCGATGACGACTAGATTATATTTTTTCGCCGGCGTCGGATTGATTCGGTTCGCCGGATGACAGTTGTCGATCAGCTGCTTGTCATGGGCGTCGTTGACCAGCATCATTTTGTCGAACGTCGTCGGCCGATGATTGGCGTCCAAGCGCGCCACACCCGCCGCGATATTGCCTTCTTGCTGCTGTTCCGCTTCGCGCAAAGCCTTGCGCGCGATGCGCGTGACGATGACGACCACGGCGACCGTCGCGAGTAAACCGACATATTTAAGTAACTGCTGATAAAAACCAGCGCTCATGTCACTCTGGCCGGCGAGTGCGTCACGCGCCGCCGCGCCGATGTAAACGAACAAGAAAGTCGCCGGCAGCATGCCGAAGAGATTCGCTAGAACGTAAGAAGGCATACGCACGGCGGTGAGACCGAGAAGATAGTTGAGCAATACGAAGGGAAACACCGGGCTCAAGCGCGTCAGCAAAACCATCTTGAAGCCCTGCTTACCGATGGCCTGATCGAGGGAGCGAAATTTCGGATTGGCCGCCGCCCAGGAAGCAACCTTTTCGCGCAAAAATCCGCGCGCTAGGAGAAATGAACAGAGCGCGCCGAGATTGGCGCCGAGCACGACGACGATGAAACCGGTCGACAAACCGAACAGCGTGCCGGAGCCGATGGTGATCGCGCTACCGGGCACGAATAGGACAGTGCAAAGAATATAAACCAACACCACCAGCGCCGGGCCGATGGCGCCGAGGGATTGAACATAGCTCTCGAAGTGGGCAAACAAGGCACGCAAGGGAAGAAAAAGCGAGCCGCAGAAAAGCCCGCCGACGATGAGGGAGAGAAAAACGACCTTAGCAATTTTCATGATGGTCTTTAGATGCGCTTTGACGACCCATTGTTGCAAATGTACCGCACCGATAAACCGTCAAAGACTTTTGAACAGAAAATAACATCCCGCCGACATCAGCGCCGCAGTTGGCAGTGTCAGGAACCAAGCAAGTAGAATGGTGCGAATAACGCTCCAGCGCGCTTGACCGTTGGCCACGCCGATGCCGAACAGCGCGCCGCAGGAAACATGCGTCGTCGAAACCGGCAAACCCCATTTGGAAGCGAAAATAACTAGGAAGCTGGTCACAAGATTAGCGAGAAAACCCTGAACGGGATCCATCGCGGTAATGCGATGGCCCACCGTCTCAGCGATTTTCTTTGAATGGATCCATCCTCCGATCGCCATAAAGATCGCCACCAAAGCGATCGACCAGGCCAAATCCAGCACGCTGACTGCCAGCCCGAGAGCGACTAGCTTGGGGGTGTCGTTAAGTCCGCGCGCAAAGCTGACCGCGCCAGCGCTAATGAAATGGCCGACATCGAGAAGTTTTTGGCCATTGATGCCGAACATCGTTCCACTGAGCCGCTGCGTGCATACTGATTCCTTGTCGACGATCACACGCAGGCCCGGTGTCGATTCAGTGAACATCATGCCATCTGGAGACGTAAACACTGGCACCATTTCGCTGCCGACGCAGAGGCAGTATTCTTTGGTCAATCCGGCAAAGCAGATGGCCCTGCTGAACAGCGGGTAACACGCTGTGGCTAAAAGAACCGCGAGGCACGGGCTTACTAATAGCGGCAAGAAACCCCCAGCTAGAAGTGTCTGAAACCCAAGTTGCAACCCCACGGCGGCAAAACCACTGCCGAAAAGCGCTCCGATTAAACTATGGGTCGTCGAGATCGGCATGCCGACTTTGGTCGCGACGATCACCGTCAACGCGGCGCCCAAAATCACGGCTGCGATAAACGGTTGCGATTGAATGAGATAATCCGGCACCAACCCCTTGCCTTGAAACATCGACACTAGTTTCGTCGCCAGGAAAAATGCCGTCAGCGAACCGGCAAAGGTTGTGATCGTCGCCCAGGTGAGAGCTTTACGATAATCCGCCGTGCCGCTGCCAAACAGCGTCGCCACGCCTTTGAAGTTGTCGTTGGCGCCGTTGGCGTAGGCGACTAACAACGTAACTGTGACGATGATGATCGGCGACAAAGACATGTAACGAACTTCGTTTCTAAATTAGCGTACCGCCGCAACTGCTGCCCGAGCCGGCGGTGCAAGCATAACAATGGTCGCCGACGGTGATTGCCGGCCTGGTAAGTTGATCCAAGGTCAACGATCTAATGTGTAAACGGCTGCCATCGGTGCCGGCGATCGCCAGATCGAGCATTTGGTTGAAATCGCAATCGTAAATCCAACCGTCCCAGCCGACGCTGATCAAGTTGCGGCACATCACTTGATTGAGCGTGCTGGCGTTGAAGTTATCCGCAAGCAGCTCCATGTACGCTTCGTACTCGCCGCGCAGCTTCAAATGCGTCGCGTAGCGCGTGATCGGCATGTTGGTGAGACAGAACAGCCGGTTGAAGCGTATGCCGAATTCATCGAAAAGAATTCGTTTGTAGTCTTGCTCAAGCTGTTCTTGCGGCGGCGGCAGATGCGGTCCCACCGGATTGTAAACCAGATCGAGCACCAAGCCGCTGTCCGGTTGGCCGTAGCCGATTTGGTTGAGAATCTGTAACGCCCGGATGCTGCCGTCGAAAGTCCCCTTGCCGCGCTGTTTGTCGACATTTTCGATGAAATAGCAAGGCAGCGAGCAGACAAGCTCCACTTCATGGCGGCGAAAAAACTCCGGCAGATAATCTTTACCCGGCTCGAAGATCACCGTCAGATTGCAGCGATCCATCACATGGCGCCCGAGCCCACGCGCCGACTGAACTAAATAATCGAATTCGCCATGCAGCTCCGGCGCGCCGCCGGTGATATCGAGCGTTGGAATCTCGGTCGCGCCGAGAAAACCAAGCACCGCGTCGACATTCTCCCGGCTCATCATCTCCTTGCGCGTCGGCCCGGCTTCGACATGGCAGTGAATGCACGCCAGATTGCAGTAGCGCCCGAGGTTTACCTGCAAGGCCTCGACGCCACGGCGCTTGAGGCCGCTACCGTTTAGATTAAGTCTTTCAGCGAAGGGTTGCATGCAATATTAGAAAAAGTTCGGGGCTCAGCTCTTGTTCCCTCTCCCTCTGGGAGAGGGCTAGGGTGAGGGCCCTGCGTCCAACACCCCTCATCCTAACCTTCTCCCGCAAGGGGAGAAGGGATCGGATATCACGGACAGCAGTTCGAATCCGGTCCGCACACGCCGCCGGAAATTTTCGTCGCGTTGTATTCGAGCCCTTTGCTCTCGCGCGGATGGCGTTTGTGATCGCGCGAGCAATCAAACATTCCAGCGTTCTCCAACGAAACTTCTTGCCGCGGCGGAACTAATATGAATTGCCCGGCATAGGGCGCTTGCGAATAGAGCTTGAAAGTCTTGTCGCACACCGCCATGCGCGCGCCGCGCTCGAGCGTGTGGCCGTCGTCGTCGACCACCTGCTTCCACGGACCGCGGTAAATCACCGCTTGATTGCGCTCGATGCACGGACCTTCCTTGCCTTTGTACGCGGTCACCGTCACGGCGCGGAACTCGATGCCTTCGACGGTCTGGTAAGCCTCCGTGCGCAGCTCTTCGATTTGAATGCCATGAAACTTCGCCTCCTCGAAGGCGCGTAAGAACTCTTCTTCCTGAAACGCCCCGGAGACGCAGGCACTCCACAGATCGGTATCCTTGGCCAAGTGCTCTGGAACGGCCTCGTCGCTGACGATATCGGAGATGGCGATCCGGCCGCCGCGCTTGAGCACGCGGTACATTTCGGCGAACAATTGTTTTTTGTCCTCGGGCCGCACTAGATTGAGCACGCAGTTCGAGACGATAACATCGATTGACTCGTCGGCGATCAGCGGCTGAGTTTGGCGAGTTTGATTTTCAAATTCTTCGAGCTTAGCCAAATCGCCAACCGAACACACCGGATTGTCTTTGAGAAAACCTTCGACCAATTCCAAGTTCGTGCGCAAGTCTTGAATCTTGCCGCGGCGAAACTCGACATTGTGAAAGCCCAGCTGATCGCCGATCGACTCTTGATACTTGCGTGCCAATTCGAGCATCGGCGGATTGAAGTCGACGCCGATCACTTTGCCCGCGGCGCCGACGATTTGGGCAATAATGTAGCAAGCCTTGCCGCTGCCCGAGCCGAGATCGAGGACGGTTTCACCAGGGCGAATATATTTAGAAGGATCGCCGCAGCCATAATCTTTTTCAATGATCTCGTCGGGAATGACTTTCAACAAAGCTCTGTCGTAACTCACCGGCAAACACAGGCAAGCTTCCACTTCCTCGGCCGCAGCGCCGTAGCGTTGCAAGACCGCCGCTTCCAAGTCAGTGGCATGGCCGTTGGGGCCGTTTACAACTTCGGTCTCCATTAAATCCTCCGACCATTCAGTGATTGCTAGAGATGACCACCTTCGCGGAGTGCGTGCAAGTCAAAAACCAGGCACACCCAGACAACGCTTCTATTTTGATACCGTGACAACGGAGAAAGTTGCAGAAAAGTTCCGAGTGAGGGCGGAGGTCGGACACCTTACTCCTAACTCCCTCACCCCTTACCTTCCTACGCCGGTTCATCCGCCATCATCAGATAGGCCTCGATAAACGGATCGAGATCGCCGTCGAGCACGCCATCGGCGTTGCCGACCTCGACGTTGGTGCGGTGGTCCTTGACCAAGCGGTAGGGCGCGAGCACGTAGGAGCGGATTTGGCTGCCCCATGCGATTTCTTTCTTGGTCTTGTGATAGGACTCCATCTTTTCTTTTTGTTTCTTGACCTCGAGTTCGTAGAGGCGCGACTTCAGAATTTTCATCGCCATGGCGCGGTTCTTGTGCTGCGATCGTTCGTTTTGGCAGGCGACGACGATATTGGTCGGCAAATGGGTCAAGCGCACGGCGGAATCGGTTTTATTGACGTGCTGGCCGCCGGCGCCGCTGGAGCGATAAGTATCGACGCGCAGATCGTCGTCGTTGATTTCGATTTTGATATCGTCGTCGACCTCGGGATAAACGAACACCGAAGCGAAGGAAGTATGGCGCCGCGAGTTGGCGTCAAAGGGCGAGATTCGCACCAGACGGTGAATACCCGCCTCGGCTTTGAGATAGCCGTAGGCGTAGTCCCCGGTGACGTTGAAGGTCACGCTTTTGACGCCGGCCTCTTCGCCCGGCTGATAGTCGAGAATCTCTTTGCGGTAACCGCGCCGGTCGCACCAGCGCAGATACATGCGCAGGAGAATCTCCGCCCAGTCCTGCGCCTCGGTACCGCCGGCGCCGGGATGAAGCGTTACCAGAGCGTTGCGCCGATCATCTGGTTCGCCGAGCAGCTGGGTCAACTCGGTCTGGGCCATCTCCTTGGTCACCGTCGCGACTTTGGCGGCGGCTTCGCCAAGCGCTTCTTCGCTCTTCTCTTCTTTGGCGACGTCGAGAAAAAACCGCGCCTCTTCAAGATCGGCGTGATGTTTTTCCCAACTGTCGAGGACGCTTTTGAGACTGGACTGTTCTTTGAGAACGGTTTGGGCTTTGTCGCCGTCGTTCCAAAAATCGGGCTGCGCGGCGATTTGGCCTAGCTCGGCGACGCGTTTTTGCTTGGCGTCAACGTCAAAGCCGCCTCCGCAAAAGCTCAAGCCGCTCTTCGAGGTGGGTAAGTTGCTCTAAAGTTTCGTCGATCATAATAGTTTGCTACTGGCTCCTGAATTCTGACTTCTCGATTCTGAATTGTTGTCACTATACCTTCAATAACCCGCGCTCACAAAGGCGCGTCTGAAGTTTTCGCTCAAGTGCGAACATGATCTTGGCTTGGCGCGCCGAGCGCTCATGATCGTAACCGAGCAAATGGAGAATGCCGTGGATCAGCAGCGTCACCATCTCACTCTTAAGTGTTTTATGCCGCTCTTTGGCCTGGCGCCGCGCCTGCTCGACGGAAATCACTACGTCGCCGAGCAGCAGCAGGCCCGATTGCGGCTGGTCTTCGATAATAAATGACAGCACGTCGGTGGTCTTATTTTTTTTCCGGTAGCGGCGATTGAGCGGCCGCATCTCGCCGTCGCCGACCAAAGCGATGCTCAGTTCGGCGCGCTGTTGTTTCAGTTCGAATAGCAACCCTGCGGCGATTTTGCGCAGCGCTGCCGTCGGATATTTCGTCCCGGCGCCGCGCCGAGTGATTTCCACTGACATGGATTGAAAGTAGCGCGTCTCGCCCGGAGTTGCGAGATTGGCTAGTGGTTCACATCGAAATATACCAGCCATCTGATGTAGGGGCCGACCGGAGCCTGTCCTGAGTCTATCGAAGGATGTCTGGCCTCCGAAACGGGCGGCCACAGGGGGGCCGCCCCTACACCGGATTGCGAAACCGAACTGCTAACTAAATATTTCTTCAAGCTAACGGAGGTTAAAAATCTGCTGATAGGAAGCGATCAACTCGTTCAAGTTGGGGCCGAGTGTTGCCGGATTGACGAACACAAACTCTTTTTTAGAGAGCTCCTGATGGCGCGCAATCTGTTTGATGCCTTTGCGCAACGTGATGCGCGGCACTTGCTGCGCCAAAACCGTTTGCCCTTCTTCGGAAAGCAGCCAGTCGACAAACAAAATCGCCGCATGGGGATGGGCCGCGCGGCGCATCAGTGCCTGACCGTTGGGTTCGCCTGGATAAGGATCGAGCATGCGGTAATCGATGGGCGCGCCCTTCTCCTTATATTCCGTGGCGCGCCGCCCCCGCGCCGCCAAGACCAACGCCGACTCGCCGGCAAGCATTAGCTGCAAGCGCATGATGCTGCTACCGCCGGGTATATGCAGCTGCTGGCGCGCCAGTGCGCGCATGAAGTCCAACCCTTTGGCCTTGCCCATGCCGTCGAGCATGACCGAATACCAAGCGTACTCGTCGCTGCCAAAATTCATCCGCCCCTTCCACTTGGGCTGGAGCAAATCCTGATAGCTGCGCGGCGCTTCGTCGGTTGCGACGAGTTTAGTGTTGAACGCCAGCACCAGCGGCGTCACTGCGGTAGACGACCAAAACCCTTGGGGATCGAAGGAGCCCGCCGGAAAGGCTTTTAACTCCGGTGAAAGATACGCGGCGGAAAAATTCTTTTGCTTCAGCTCCCACATCTCCACCGGCGCCGAGCCGACGATATCGACGGCGAAGCGGCCGGCGCGCGCTTCGGTGTCGATCTTCGGCATGATCGACGACTGCGATAAACGGTTGGCGCGGATCTTCACCGCCGGATGGCTCCGTTCGAAGGCGCCGACGATCTTGGGAAAGTCGGTGAGGCTCATCGAGGTATACCAAATCGCTTCGCCTTCCGTGCGCGCGCCGTTTTCCAGAAAGCTCTTGCGCTGCGCGCCGCTGAGACTGCGAAGACTTTTTACTACCTCGTCGACGGTTGCCGCTTGCGTCGGATGAGACCCTACAGCCAGCATAAATGTCGCGGCGTAGAATAAAGGATAGACGATTAGCCGAAGCATGAGAGTTTGCGCCGATCTTGAGTAGGCTCGCTCTAACATCCAGCCGGTGGAGGGTCAAGACAATCGACCGGCAATCGGCTTGTATCGCCGTCAGCAACGCCGATAAATTGACTTGCCGGAATCGATTTGCTAGTTAGGTTGGAGTCTGACTCTAGGAGGAATGAGATGACCTATATTATCGCTGAGCCCTGCATCGACGTGAAGGATACCGCTTGCGTGGACGTCTGTCCGGTGGACTGCATTCATCCGACAAAAAATGAGACTGAGGAGTTCGAGAAAGAAAAGAAGCTCTATATCGATCCCGAGGAGTGCATCGACTGTGGGGCCTGCGAGCCGGTTTGTCCCGTGGAGGCGATCTTTGAGGAGGCGGCGGCGCCGGATAAGTGGAAACATTTTATTAAGATCGACGCCGACTGGTTCAAAGCAAAGAAGGGCTAACAACTAATTTGCAATCGCGAAGTTTTACGAAGGGCTGAGGAATTCTCCTCGGCCCTTCGCGCTTTTGCCGGCTTGACTCAACTCCATCCACCGTATAGGCAAGCCATTGGAGGACTGCCCATGGTTCTAGTTTTAAAAAACGCTCAAATGGAAAACCTGCTGCCGATGTCGGAAGAAATCGCCGCCATTGAGCAAGCCTTCGTCGAACTCGGCCAGGGCAAAGCGATGAATGCGCCGCGCGCCCGGCTGCGCACGCCTTGGAAAGAAGAAGGCGGCCAGTACTATTTCAACAACATCATGGGGCTGGTGCCGGGGGTGAAATCGATGGCGCTGCGCATCGATTCGAGCTTCTCCAAGGAAATCTCCGTCGACGGCGCCAAGCGGCGCGTCTATCCCGGCGATTTCATCGGCCTGGTCATGCTCTTCGACATGGACACTTGCAACCTGCTGGCGATCATGGACGATCACTTCATATCGACCATGCGCGTTGGCGCGACAAGTGCCGTAGCGAGCAAATATCTCGCCCGCAAAGACGCCAAAATCATGGCGCTGCTCGGCTCCGGCGAGCAAGCCAAGACCCAAGTGACGGCTCACGCCTGCGTGCGGCAATTAACCAAAGTCAAAGTCTACAGTCCGACCAAAGCGAATCGCGAAAAATTCGCCAAAGAGCTGAGCGCCGAAACCGGCATCGACGTCGTCGCCGTCAATTCCGCGGAAGAAGCGATCCGCGGCAGCGATATCGTCACCGCCGCGACCAACACCGTCGATCCGGTGATCCAAGGCAAATGGCTCGAACCCGGCATGCACTTGAACAGCATCGTCGGCGGCGACAATTTTCTGCCGCGAAAAGAACTGGACGACGAAGCGGTGATTAGGTCGAATCTGATCGTGGTCGGCTACAAGCCGCAAATATTTCTCGACAAGCAGGCGGAATTTCACGATCGCCTCGAACGCGGCATCGTCAAACCCGAAGATCTGCACGAGCTCGGCGAATTGTTAAACGGCAACTGCCGCGGCCGCCAGGACGACCGAGAAATCACATTTTTCAAAAACAACACCGGCATGGGCATTCAGTTCGCCGCCACGGCGCGAAAAATGTACGAGAAGGCCAGAGAGAAAGGCATCGGCGCCGAATTGCCCTTGGACCTGTTCATGACCCAGCGCGGCGACAAGCTCTTCTCACCGTAATCCGGTGACGCGAAGCATAATAGATATGTCCTATTTGGTCCCATTCGTCTTGTTTTTTTTCGCGCTCTCGACAATCCCCGCGCTTGCCGCCGACTCCTCACTTCTCGACGGCGCCAAGCGCGAAGGCAGTTTGGTCTTTTACACGACCATGGATATCCAGAACAGCGGCGCCTTGGTCGAAGCGTTCAGCAAGAAATATCCGTTTATCAAAGGCGATCTGGTGCGCCTGGGCGGTACCGCCATGGTCAGCCGGATCATGACCGAAGCGCAGGCGGGAGCGAATCGATTCGATGTCGCCATCGGCATATCGCCGTCGTTCACGCCCATGCGCGAACGAAACTTGATCGCCCCCTATTTATCGCCGGAAATTCCCAACCTGCATGACGATCTTTACGATCCCAAAGGCTATTGGTCGACGGTTTATTTAAATACCTGGGTGCTGGGTTACAACAGCAAAGCGATGGCGCGTAACGAACTGCCGAAGAGCTACGATGATTTGCTCAAGCCGCAGTACAAACAGAAATTCATCATCGACATCGAGAATCACGATCTGTTCGTCGCCCTGTCCCAAGAATGGGGCCAGGAAAAAGCCGTCAATTATTTCAATGCCCTCGCCAAGCAGATTCCGGTATTTCTGCGCGGCAACACCAACCGCGCCAACTTCGTCAGCGTCGGCGAACGACCGATGACTTTCGTTTATGCCCAAGTCATCGAGCGCATGAAGCAAAGCGGCGCGCCAGTGGATTGGATTCCGTTGGAACCGGTGGCGGTGGAAACCAATGTCACCATGCTCTCGGCCAAGGCGGCCCATCCCAACGCCGCGCGTTTGTTCGTCGATTATTTGATTTCCAAAGAAGGGCAAGAGTTTTTGAAAACCTTTCGCCGCATCGGTCCGCGCAAAGATGTGAAGCCCGAGCCGGCGAAACTGTTCGAAGGCTTTCGCCGCCGTGTGGTGCCGCCCGAGGCGTATAAAAACTTCCGCGAACTAACTCAAATACATAACGAAGCCCTGGGCATTCGTTAATCGAGAGGAGCGAGCGATGAGAGACTGGGAAGCGATCATTCCGGAAGAAGAACGAAAAATTTACGACAAGGCCGGCTACAAGGGGAGCGAAAAGTTCGGCGTCAACCCGGCGCTGATCATCATCGATGTCATCACCGGCTTCACCGGCACCAAGCCGATGCCGGTGCTGGAAGCGATCGACGAATTTCCCACCAGCTGCGGCCAGGTCGCCTGGGACGCACTGCCGAAAATCAAGGAACTGCTCCACGCCTGCCGGGACGCCAAGATCCCGGTGATCTATTCCACCAGCGACCCCGACTTCAAAGCCGCCTTCGGCAACGCCACCAAGCGCGGCGTCGACAAAACCGACTTCGAAAAACTCGCCGTGGAATTTCCGGCGATGATCAAACCCAACGACAACGAATTCATCGTCCGTAAGGCGCGCGCCAGCGCGTTTTTCGGCACGCACTTAATCACCTATCTCGTGCGCAAAAACATCGACAGCCTGCTGATCGCCGGCACCAGCACCTGCGGATGTGTGCGCGGGACAGTTCTCGATGGCTACTCCTACGGTTATCCGGTTTTCCCCGTCGAAGAATGCATCTTCGACCGCTCACGCACTTCCCATCTCGTAAATCTCTTCGAGATGAACGCCAAGTACGCCAGCGTCATCCAGCTCAGCGAAGCACTTGACTACGTCGGCAAGATTAAGCGATTAGAAGGCCGCAAAGCGCTCGCGAGTTAGTCGCGTACAAAGGAGCCAGCAAATCATGGCGACCGAATCCCCCTTCGTCGATCAAGAATACTTCGACCGCTACGCCCGCGCTCAAGCGCTCATGGAACGCGACGGCCTCGACGCCCTAGTGGTCTCGGAGAAAAACAATTATTGGTATTTTAGCGGGCTGATTAGCTACCAGCTGGATCATATTCAGCGCCCGCAGATTGGCATCCTACCGAAAAGCGGCAAGCCGCTGCTGCTGGTTTATGGCAACGATAAAGCGAAAGCCAAGGCGCTGCCATGGGTCGGTGAAGTGCGCGCTTACACCGACGTGCCGTTTCCCCAGGAGATGATCGCCGCTTCGATCAAAGAAATGGGCTTGGGTGAAGCGAAACTCGGCTTCGAACTCGGTGACGATCAGCGTTTGGGAATTCCGGTAAATTATCTCTCCGGCCTGACGGAAGCTCTGCCCAAAGCGCAGATCAAAGACGGCAGCGCCGCACTGACGGAAATGCGCATCATCAAAAGCGCGCGCGAAATCGCCTTCATGCGCAAGGCGTGCGAGATCTCAGTCAAAGCCTACGACCGTTGCTTGCCGCAGCTAAAGTCCGGCATGACCCGGCGCGAAGTCGCCGACCGGCTGTACATTTCAATGATCGAGGAAGGCGCCCACCCGCGCCATCCCGGATTTCTCATGTTGAATTCGTCGACCCGCTACGACGACCGGGTTTATAATAAAGGCGACCGCATGATCGCCGACTTTGGCGCCTGCTACGAAGGCTACTACGGCGACGTAACCAGAATGGCGATCTTCGGCGCGCCGACCGACGAACATAAGAAAGACCATGAAACCGCCTGCGATGTGATCGATCTCTGTTTCGAGTCGATGAAAGTCGGCACGCCGCTCGCCGAAGTTTCCCGCGTCGCCAATCGGGAACTCATCAAGCGCGGCTATGAAGCCGTCGACAGCCCCAAACGCATCGGCCACGGCATCGGCATGTCACGCGCCGAACCGCCTTCATTGAACGAAGTCGAGACGGAAATTTATCGTCCCGGCATGGTGTTGGCGTTGGAACCCAAAGTCCGCTCGGCAAAGAGCGCGGTGCATCTTGAAGAAGATGTGCTGATCACGGAAAAAGGACAGGAATTTTTAACCAGCGGTTGCCGCCGCTTGGATGTGATTAACTGATGTAAGCTATCGAGCCAAATCTTATCCTCTCCCTTGACGGGAGAGGGCGAGGGTGAGGGTGCCCCATCGATTACCCCTCATCCTAGCCTTCTCCCGCAAGGGGAGAAGGAACTATTATTTCCGACCTTCGCGCCCTTGGCGTGCTTTGCGCGAGGGAAATTTTGGAACGAGAATATGGAAACCAAAGGCATCCTCTACCTCTCCAATAACGACGTCAAAAAAGTTCTCGACCTCGGCCGGGCCATCGAGATCACCGAACAGGCGCTGCGCGATCACAGCGAAGGACGAGTGACCTGGTCGACGCCCGAGGACTTCGCCATAAAACCCGAACAAGGCTGGCAGTCCTGGGTCACCGGCTGCGCGTTGCAAACAACACCCGTGGCCGGCTTTCGCATTCGTTCGATCAAAGCCGCCGGCGGCAGCCGCGATGTTTCGCGCCCGCCGCGCGGACCGAGACGGGTGCTCATACTCAGCGATCTCGAAGGCGGCGAGATTCTCGCCTTCATGGACGAAGACTGGTGCCACGCCGTGCGCACCGCCGCCGCCGCCACCGTCGCCATGCGCGTGCTGGCGCGCAAAGACTCGACGGTGATGGCCATGCTCGGCGCCGGCGACACCGCCCGCGCCGCCGTGCCGGTGATGGCCCAGGCTTTTAAGTTGAAAGAAATCCGCGTCACCTCGCGCACGCCCGAGTCGCGCCAAAACTACGCCAAGGAAGTCGGCGCCGAATATGGTTTGAACGTAATTCCGGTGGAATCCACCGAAGCCGCATTGAAAGGCGCCGATGTGGTGATCTCCGCGACCACGACCTCGACGCCCTTCGTTGAAGAGTCCTGGCTCGGCGCCGGCAGCACCGTCTACTCTATCGGCAAGCATCAAGAGATGGCCAGCTCGATCTACAAAAACACCGACAAATTCGTCGTCGACAGTTGGCTCCACTGCAAGAACAAGTCAGACATGCAAAGGATGCTGAAGGAAAACTACTTGAGCGAAAAAGATCTCTACGCCGAACTCCCCGAACTACTCGCCGGCAAAAAGCCCGGCCGCCAGTCAGATCAAGAACGCATCTTCATCCGCGCCATCGGCCTGGTCAACCAAGACATCGCCATGGCCGATCACATCTACCGCAGCGCCCTAAAGCAGGGCATCGGCACGCGGCTGCCATACTGATAAATTCGTCGACGCCAAGGCCCTAAGTCTAGCTTCACCCAGAGTTCCTGTGCTACCAAAGCTGGATTTGTTGACCGTTCGCCAGGCATGCTAAGCTAACCGCATTAATGGAGAAAACATTACGAGTCTTGAACGATCTGGTAGTGGCCGGCGACCTTAGCCGCTATGCAATCGGCGGCGCCATGGGTGCGACCTCTACGTCGAACCGGTGCTGACTTTCGACTTGGACATCTTCGTTATCTTGCCGCAGACTGCCTCAGTGCTACTTTCGCTCGGACCGCTGTACGCGGAGTTACGAAATCGCGGTTACAATGAGGAAAGTGAATGCGTCAATATTGAGGATATACCCGTGCAGTTCCTACCCGCATACAACGATCTCCTGATCGAAGCACTGGCCGAAGCACGCGACGTGCTGTACGAGCAAGCTCCTACGCGAGTCCTGCGCGCGGAACATCTCGTAGCTATCGCCATTCAAACGGGTCGCGACAAAGACCGAGAACGGGTGCGGCTTTTGCGCGAACAAGCGGAACTCGACGGAGAGTATCTAGCCAATTTACTGAAACGCCACGGTTTAGAAGGCAAATGGCAGCCATGGAGACCTTGAAACCAGAAATCGCTCGACTCATCGCCGCCAAGGAGCAACGTCGCCACGAGCTGGCCAGGCTGCCCTTTGCTGAAAAAGTGCGCTTGGTAGTAAAACTACAACACATGGCCGCGCCTGTGTTACGAGCGCGGGGTCGCGTAGTGAAGGTGTGGCCATCTTACGATGACAAGCCCGTGGGTCGAGAATGAGTGGAATGCATCTTCCACCACTCGCGCGCTCCACACCTGGTCAATCTTTTCGAGATGAACGCCAAGTACGCCAGCGTGGTTCAATCATCTACCGGAACGCCAATCGCACCACGCGGAACAAAGTATTGGGCTTTGCATTGGCAATTGACCGCGAGTAGGATAATCGCGACTCAGAACCGAATGAACAAGGAGAATATTATGAACCGACTCAAAGCCATTGCCGCATTACCGTTGATCGTCGGCGCGTTGGATTTCTTCGCCGCTACTTCATGGTCGGCCGAGGCTTTCGTTCTTAAAGTTGCCGACCCTTCGGGGCAGTACTGCCATTTAAAATTTCCCGCGATCACCGAGGACACTTTGTTCAGTGATCGCCGGTGCTCAAAAGCCCGAGCGACGGCGATATCATCGACCTTTACGGACCCTGCAACTACGACCCGTTGGGCAAAGAGTCCGTAACCAACCAGCGCGTCGACTACGCGCGCTCGCGCCGGCACCAATACGACAACAGCAACTGATCGTTTGTTAGGCCGCGGCGAGCGCGACGCGCGGCGTTACATATCCACTTTGACGCCGTTCTTAGCGCACTCATCGGCGAACACCTTACGCATCGATTCGTCGCCTTCTTCGAATTCGATCTGTTCGACGCCGCGCTCTTCGCCCTGCACCGCGGTGTTGGCGTGGAGCGCGACGAATTTACAGGGCCGGTTGCCGGTGTTGTAGTGCTGGTGCCAGCCCCCCGCCGGCGGTGAGATTACCGTGCCTTCTTGCCAATCGTAGCGTTTTGGCTTCTCGCCCTCCTGCCACATCAACGTGTAGCCGGTGGAGTCGAGCAGAAACACATGGGCGCCCGGCCCATGGCGGTGGGCTTTTTTGTAGCGGCCGACGGGAAACTCCGAGACATGGGCGAGCATGGAACCGCCGGACATGTGGATGTACATGTTCTTCGTGCCTTTGCCGCGTTTCTCGCGCGCGACTAAATTTATTTTGCGGATGTCGGGAATGAAGTTGGAATGGAGAATCCCGCCGTAATATTCGGTGAAATATTTTCCTTCCTTGGAAAAAAACTCGGCGTCGCCGAGATCGAAGCGGTCTTTGAACTGATAGTTGGTGTTGTAGATAAATTCCGGATCGCGGTAGAGCTCGAAGGCGATCGGCTGGCTGGTGAGCGCGAAATAACGCGCCGGTTCGCTGCCGCTGGCATTGAAATGTTGGTGCCAAGCGTTCAAAGGAATGGCGAAGGTACTGCCGCGCTCCCATTCGAAAGTTCGTTTCGCCATGTCGTCGTACCAGACTGAAGTCGCGCCGCGCCCGGCGGCGACGGTGATAATCTCTTCGTAAAGTTGGCGCTGCGGTTTGTTGCTCTTGCCCGGATCGATCTCGGCGATGTAGCCGTCGGCGACCATCTGATCGGAGAAGGTACAAATCGCCCCCTTGCAGTCCTTGCGCCGCCAATAGCCCACCGGCTCGGTGCGCACGTCCTGGACGAACTCACCGCCGACGATCGGCACGCCCTCAGATTTGATCCAGTTTTTATACGGACTGTACCTGTCCATCATGAACTGGACATAGGGATGAACTTCAAATTCTTTTTGCGGCCCGGCCATGGCGCTTCACCTCGCTTTTTTTGTGGACGTTACTGCGAGGATGCAACGGATGTCAACTTGCGATAGGTTGCGGCATGATGAAATCATGAGACCAAGGAGAAATCATGCATCACTTCCTCGCTTTGTTGATCGTTGCGATCGTCAGCTTCTGCGGGCACACCGACGGATTGACTCAGAGTAAAGAACTCAGCCGCATCCGCGTCAGCTATTCGTCCATCGGCGCGGCTTCGCTGGCGACCTGGCTCGCCCTGGACGCGGGATTCTTTCAAAAATACGCTCTCGATGTCGGCCTGATCTACATCGGCGGCGGCCCGCGCGCCATGTCGACGACCATCGCCAACGAAACGCAAATCACCCAAGGCGCCGGCACCGGCAGCATTCTCGCCAAGCTCGGCGGCGCCGACACTGTCATGTTCGCAACCCTGCTCGACACCACGCCACAGAGTCTGATGGTCAACGCCAACATCCGGTCGCCGCAAGATTTGAAAGGCAAAAAATTGGGCGTCACCCGCTTCGGCGCGCTGAGCGACTTCGGGGTGAGAAAATATCTTCAAAAGATCGGCCTGGACGCGGAAAAAGACGTGACGATCCTGCAACTCGGTGGCCTGGCGGAAATCCTCGCGGCGCTCCAAAGCGGCGCCATTCACGGCGGCGCGTTATCGTCGCCGGCGCTGACCAAGGCCAAGCAGCTGGGCTTCAACGAGATGATCGATCTCGGCGATCTCGGCATTCGCTATCCCGGCCTCTCCTACATGACCACCGAAGCTTATATCAAAACCAATCGGCCCATTGTCAGCAATTTTCTCAAAGCGATCATCGAATCGACCCATTATTTGAAGCGCAACAAGGAGGTCTCGATCCGGGTGCTCAAAAAATACACCAAGATCGACGAGCCGGCGGTGCTCGAAGAGACCTATCAACTTTTCACTCAGCGCTATTTCCGCTTGGTGCCGACTTCATCGGCCGAAGAAGTAAAAACCGTCCTCGACCAAATCAAAGACAAAGACCCGCGCGCGCGGACCACCGACTACGACAGTTTTATCCGCGGCGATGTGCTGCGCGAAATCGTGCAGAGCGGTTTCTTCAAGCAGCTTGCCAAAGGATGACCCCAAATGGCCGATTTTGCCTCGGCACCGCATGGACTTTGCCGTCAAAAATGTGATAAGAAACCTCTTCACATATCGAATGAATTAACTCACTAAGGAGAATTGCCATGGCGACAAAGTTGAAATTCGGTTTACTCTTACCCCACTTTTGCGAATATGGTTCCACTGAACTCTGTGTCGAGGGCTCGAAAAAGGCTGAAGCCTATGGCTTTGACTCGGTTTGGGTCAGAGACCATTTAGTTTTCGAACCCCACGGCATGGAGGGCGAAGACAACACCCACATCGAAGGCTTGCTGATCCTCGCGGCAATTGCCACGGTGTGCAAAAAGCTCACCCTTGGCACCGGCACGGTAATCTCGCACCGCCACCCGATTCATCTGGCGCAGTCCATGGCCGGTCTCAGCACCATGTGCGAGAACCTCATCATGGGTCTCGGTCTGGGCACCTTTCC